>NZ_DBEXAY010000173.1:0-12941 GCF_048170485.1 Victivallis sp.
GATTGATGTTCCTCGGATCCTCCTGTTGTAATATTGCAGAAAATTCCACCTTTGCAAGGCCACTGGACTTTGCATGCAGATTAAACCCAAGTTTCCACGCTTTTGCGGAAGCGTGCGCTACCGAAACGCTGGGCGCTTACAGTGGCTCGAAGACGTTCTGCCGCGTTTGAATGCCACTCCGGCAGAGCAGATTGATTCTCTGATCCCCAAGGGAGAAGCAAAATAGTCAATGAGCTCAGGCTCATTATTATGAAGCGGGGAATGCCGTCTGGCGCTCAAACGCCAGACGGCCTCATTTTTCTCCTGGGTCTAATTTTTTCCAAAGCTCCACCGCGATATCCCCCTCACCATGGGGCTCACTGGGCATATACGAATGCAGAAACTCAATTAAAATTCAGCAGAAACTCCTATGACTGGCTGGGCAGCGGTATTTATTTTGGGGAAAACGCCCCTTGCCGGGCCATGGACTGGGCGCTTGAATGTCAAAAAAATTCCCGGATAACAAAGGGAAAAGTAATTGAACCGGCTGTGATCGGGGTTATTCTTGACTTGGGGAATTGCCTCAATCTGACGGACTCCCGCCATCAGAATGTAATACGGGAAGCCTACCGCGGCATATGTGACCTTTGTGCGGCACAGTCGGAACAGTTACCGAAAAATACGGAAAAAAGCAGGAAATTGGACTGTGCCGTCATTAATGCGGCGGTAGAACTGAACAAGGAAAAGGGATATCCTGACTTCGATTCAATCAGGAGTCCCTATTTCGAAGGGGAACCTATTTATCCCAACGCATATTTCATGGAGAAGACTCACATTCAAATTTGTATTCGCAATCCGGAATGTATTAAAGGATACTTTTTACCAAGTGATTTTCTGGAAAAGTAAATCCGCATTGGGTCATGCACTCTCCTCCTCGGCTGTATCTTCCTCGCCGCCGTCGAGGATTTCGACGTTGCCGAGTTTTTTGACTTTACCTAGCATGGGGAAGTAGTCTGAGAGTAACGGCTCTTCCTCGGATTCATATCGTTTGCGCATTCCTTCGCTGGTTTTGTTGAGTTCGTAGATGATCTGTTCGAGCTCCAGCGACAGGGCGCTACGCTCGCCGGCCGCGTCGAATTTTTCGGGCGGAGTTGACTGGAGCTTGAAGAGCCGGACGATCTTCGCCGCCAACTCCTGGCGGTTTTTTTCCAGTTTACAACAATAAATATGAAAACACAAGCAAAAAGACGCAATGTGTGCTGAATCGGACTCTTGTTTTGCAGGAAGGAACTTACAGCATCACCCTTGATGGAAAAAGCGAAAAAGACGTGATTGCCAAGACGGAGAGTATTCTGGTGATCTGCTGGGATTGCGCCGGTGACGATGCCACCATTCTTCAGCAAGAATTGACCGGCCAGTTGGACAATCTCCGTCAGGAATTGAACGGTAAAATCGACACCGAGACCAGAAAACTGCAGGATCAGATATCGAATCTGCAGAAGGCTTTGAACGACGCGATCGGCGATCATGACCGGGATCAGGCCGAACTGCTGAAGAAGATCGAGGAGTATAAGAAAGAACTCGCGGATTCGGTTTCCGGCCTGCGGCAGAAGTTGTCCTGGATGAATCGTTATGTACCCGCCGCCGTAACAATTGCCCGCTTCGCCAAGAGGCATCAGCAGAGGATATTGCGCAGGCAGTTGCATTTCTGGCATCTGACGCGTCTGCGAATATCTGCGGAGAACGGCTTGTGGTTGACGGCGGGTGTTCCGCCCAGCATATGCCGGAGGATGCCGATTGTTGAAATGAGTTCCCGGCTCGCGTACTATGCTGGAATGGTTCCGGTAATCAAGGCGCGCCGGGGAGCTGATGCGGTTTTATTTTCCGGGAGGGGGAGCGGTGCTTTCGCGGATGATCAGCTTGGCCGGAATCAGGATGTCTTCCGATACGGTTCTTCTTCTCATCAGTTCCCAGAGCATTTCCACGGATTTTTGGGCGAGGAGTTCAAAATCCTGCATGACTGCGGTCTGGGGAGGAGCCAGAAACTCGGTCATGTATTCCATTCCCTGAGTTACCAGAGAGATGTCGTCCGGAATCCGGCAGCCATGCTGTTTCAGCAGGTGTCCCGCCTGAATGGCATACCCTTCTCCCATCACGATCAGGGCTGTAATTTGCTGTTTGAGCAACCAGTCCATTGCGTCCGGGAATTCCGCGGGTTCTGCAAAAGTACGGTAAAAGGCGGTTGATTCCAGGCCTTTCGCCGCCATGGCTTCCAGAAAACCTTCCTGCGTCAAATGGGAACTTCGCAGCGAAAAATGCCGATCCCGGCGCATCATGCCGATCCGCGTATGTCCAAGGCCGGCCAAGTGTTCCACGATCAGCCGCTGGCCTTGTTTCGGGTCGCTCCGCACGGTATAGATCTGGTCGATGTGACGGCTGAAATCGTTGATGCAAACCAGCGGGCACGATTTCTGGCGGGACCAGACTCCGGCAATACGGTCTTCGCTGCAAATGGAAATCGCTCCGCTGAAAATAATTTCCGAAACCAGTTCCAAGCCTTTTTCTGAAACGACAAAAGGGCATCCGCCTGCGACTTCAATTGCCTGACAGACCGCATATTCAAGACGTGTCCGATACTGCCCGTACTGCGCCCAGTTGGAAATTACTGCGATAGCCGGGGATTTGCGGAGGGCCGTATTGCAGTATTTCAGCTCGGCGGCTAGCGACAGGATATGTTTGCGTACCTCCGGCGCAACCTCCTGCTGGTTATTCAGAGCACGGCTGACCGTGGATTTGGATACGCCTGCATGGCGCGCCAGTTCCCGGATTGTGATTTTTTTCATACGATCGGAGTCAGTCAGGCCCAAGCCGGATCCCTGCAGACGGAGCTTTGTTCCCGATGATTCCTTCTGCTCCTTCTTTTGCTTTCAGTCTGTTCGCGTCACATTTTCAAGCCGGCTTCCCCGAAAAGTCGAACAAACCGGCCGGAAAACGGATGCCGTTTTCTCAAAAAATCATGAACTCCCATCTAATATAAACTTGGATTGCGGAATATCAAGTTTTGTCCCGGAATGTCCCGGGGGAATGAGGTTGCAGACCATTGTTATTTTTCTTTCTTCACTTATATTGACTAAAGATGAAGCACTTTCGGCAGAATGAATTTGCATCGTATTGAGAAAGGAGGACAAAGTAATTTTGAATATAAAAGTTTCGTTCCTGAAAAAAACTTGGTGATTCTTCCGCTTTCGGTCAAGGATGATTTCCCAGAGTCCAGTCGATGAAACAAAACACAGGTAACTATGGCAGGAAAAATGAATGATCACATCTCACTTGAATCGCCCAAAAATACGAAGGAAAATGTAAGATGGAAATTTACTTTGATTGAATTGCTCATTGCAATAGCGATCATCACTATTCTTGCCGCAATGCTTCTGCCGGCGTTGAATCAGGCCAGAGCCCGCGCTCAGGCAATCTCCTGCTCAAACAACCTCCGACAGATCGGGATTGCCGCTCTCACTTACTCCGGGGATAACCGGGATTATTATCCGCTGGCCAATTGGAGGTGGAATAACAAATTCGCATTCAACAATTCCTTCCCGCCGTTGCTTTATACCTATATTTCCGGTTCGGAATTTCCGGTAGAGGGAGCGGTCAGCAAGGTGTATCTCTGCCCGGCGGCAAGGGAAGAAACCTGTGTCAGGGGAAGTGACCGGGATGGCATGGCAATTACCAGTTACGCGTGGAACGCATTGCTCGGACTTTATCAGGGGACCGCTTCGGAGCAGTTCAAATATATGCCGCGCCGGATCGGCAAATGCCGGCAAGCCTCGCTGGCGGTCGTCATCCAAGATCATGATTTCAGTAAGATCTATGGCGGAAATAATTGCGGCATAGAGAGCAACGCCGCCTATTTCAATTATCACACGCAGGATATCGCTTCCCAATGCGCGGCTTTGCCCCATGGCGGGAGAGATAATGTTGCAATGGCGGATGGACATGTTGCCTCGCAAAACCCGAATTATCTTACCGCAAACGATTTTAATTTGCGTTACCTGTACGGTAATAATTATGGTTCGGATGCTTCGACACGTTCGTATTCCGTCTGGCCTTATTGACTGAGCGGACGGGAGCCTGGTTGGGGACAGCGAGTACCAGATAGTTCGGAACTCCCATATTATTAATGAATCAGAGAATTCACAGAATATTTTACATCACGATATTAACTGCAGGAAAGGAGATCACGATGAGATTTGCTGTCATTCTTTTTCTTTTGGCCGGAGCGCTTCAGGCGGAGGAGATCAAACGGCCGGCATGGAACTGGTATGGTGGATGGAAAATCAAGACTGAATCGGCCAGTATTGTCCATACTCCCAAAACCTGGCCTAAACTTGTGCGCACCGTTCCGTTGAAGGCGGATACACTGTATCAATGCAGTTTTTCGTATCTTGCGCCGGAAGGGGGACTGCATTGCCGCGGCGGTAAAAATTCAGTCGTGCTTCCGGCGCAAAAGACGTTTGCTCCGGCAAAGATTTACTTCAAAACCGATGGCGACGGCAAGGCGGAATTAAGCTGGTATACCGAAGGAAGTTTGCCGTATTCCGCCGAGGTCAAAGATATCTCCGTTGAGGCATTTGACGGTGAAAAACATGCGGTGAAACTGGATTTTGACAATGATCCGGGTCCGTTCCCGGTCGCGTTTTCCCGCCATGTCCGCTGGATGCGCGATGGCGGCGACGAACTTGGAACGCTGACAGTCGTGTCTGCCGCTGACCATATTGACGGCGGCAAGGCCATGCGCCTGAAGTGGGATTCCGAGAATCCGCCGGAACGGATCAATGCGGTATCCATGCCGGTTCCGGTCATCCCCGGAAAAGTTTACCGCGTTGGCGGCTGGTTCAAGGCCGACCACGACGGAAAAGCCCAGATCATCGTCGACGGCGGCTGGCAGAAAGGGCTGGAGCACTGGGTGAAATTCAATAACTTCACGGTTTCGCCGGAGTGGCAGCACCGGTCGTTTGAAATTGAAGTTCCGACGGCTGAAAAGATCGTTCAGCTGCAGTCCGGAGTCCTGACATTGTCGATCGGCCTGTTCTGCGGCGGAAGCCGTGAGCTTGATGTCAAGGGAATCACCTGGGAGTTTGTCCGATGAAATGTGTCCTGAGCATTCTGCTGGGAGTGTTTCTGGCCGGGACGGCTGCGGCAAACCCGATCCGCAACTCCAGTTTTGAACTGGATTCCGCCAACTTCGGCGTGGTCCGCTTCGCCCGCAGCGGCGGGGGCTATCTCAAACCGGAGTTTGATTCGGCTTCTGCCGTTCACGGCCGGCAGAGCATCCGTTTTGCCAATCCCAAAGCGGATATGATTGAATTCCTCTCGGCTGAGTTCAAGTTGGAACCGGGGAAAACCTATACGCTTTCTTGGTATATGAAAAGCGACAAACCGGTTCGTATCCGTTGCGGAGTTCTCTCCGGCGACATCACGCCGGAATCCGACGCCTGGATCACGGAACTGCGATGGATGAAGCCGGAACGGGAGTGGAAGCGGTACTCTTTCAGCTTCCGCGCCAAGGGGGATGGAAATTATTTCACCGAGTTCCGGTGGGGGAACTGGGACCGGATTGCGAATGATGCGACTGTCTGGTTCGATGCGTTTCAGATCGAAGAAGGAACCGAGGCGACGGACTACGCGCCGCATGCCGGAGTGGAAGCGGCACTGATCGCCCCGGAACGGATCTGCCTCGGAGAAGCGCAGATGCCGTTGGAAATCGCGGCAGTCAACTACAGTAATTCCGATCAGAAAATTGCGGTGAAACTGACGCAGAAAGAGAGTTTGAGCGGACTTGTGACGCCGCTGGGCGAGTACCAGCTCGAACTGAAGCCGGGGAACGTCGTCCGCCGCAATCTCCAACTTGCCGCCGGTCGTTACGGACACTTCCAGCTTGCGGGAGGATTCACCGGGTCCGGGAGTTCCGGCAGCATATTCCCGATACACTATGCCCGCGTTTTCCCGCCCCGGCCCGGCAAGCCGGATTTGCGCCGGGAGAGCGTGCTTGGAGTGGAGTTTTCTTATGGGGAAACGGCGGAAAACCAGAGCTTTATCCTCGGAGGCTACCGGGGGCTGGAGAGCGATCAGGAAAGTTATATCCGTTTTTTCCGGAATGCCGGCATAAAGTTGCTGCGCAGCGGCAACAACGGCGATGCTTTTTCCTGGAAGCTGATAGAAACGGCTCCCGGGGTATTCGATTGGAGCAATACGGATCGGCTCGTAGAACTGGCCGATCGGAATGACATGCAGATCATGCCGGTATTGGGCAATATGTTTTTTCTGCGGGACAATTACCGGACCGGGAAACGCGATTTTACGCGCCTGCCGAAGTTCGTGGTTGAAAAATCGGATAAGGTTGCAACCAAGCTGTCATGGGACGGCCTGCTGCCGCCGCATGAGATGTGGGAACGTTATGTCCGAGCCATGGCTTCCCGTTACCGCGGCCGGATTGCCGCTTATGAACTGACGAATGAGCCGAACATCTGCATCCCCGGCGAGAAGTATGCGGAGTATGTCAAAATAGCAGGACGCGCGATCCGGGAGACTGCTCCCGGCACAATTGTGGTCGGAGGCGGAATTACATCTGACTTCGGCGGTTCGGCAGGGGCATTCCTGAAAGCACTCGGGGAATCAAAGGCATTGGAGGTTTGTGACGCACTGAGTTTTCACCCTTATTCGTCCCGTCAGGAGAACAGCGCGAACCCGGCGCGTGAGAGCTTACAGCAACTGCGGCGGATGGTTGACAAATACGCAGCCGGAATGCCGCTTTGGAACACGGAGCTTTATTATCTCTGGGGGGATAAGAATGATACCAGACGGATTGAGGCCGGTACGCTGCCGCGGCATTTGGCGCAACGTTTTTTGCTGGATCTAGGGGAAGGAGTCAAGCAGAGTATGTACTTGCCTGACACTTCACTGCTGATGCACGAACTTTCGCCAAGTTGGCAGCAGGTGGGGGAATTTGTGCAGACCGGACTGGTTCCATCCATGCTTTATCCGGCGCATAGCGCATTGGTTCACTTCTTCGCGGGAGCCGTTCCGGTGGAGCGTATTGAGTGGATTCGCGGGATTACCTGCTATCTCTACCGTGACCACGATGGGAAAGAGATCGCAGCTTTCTGGAATAACACGGTTGACCGGAAATTCAAACTGACTTTGAGTGGTGAAGGTATTTCCCTTTATGACCTTTATGGCAATGAGCTGACGGTTCGCGAGGAGTTGCCGGTCGGCCGAAACCCTTGTTTCCTGCGCGGTTCTGATTTGCGCAAAGTGGTTTCAGAAGCGCAGATCGTGCCGGAATTGGCTTATTCCGTAACTGGTGCCCGCCAAAGCAAAGTTGACGGAAAAACGATGCTTGGAATCGGAATCTTCAATCACGGCACTGCAACAGTGACGCTGAAAGTGCGCCCGGACTTTGCCGGAACCGCCAGGACGGTAACTTTGCCGCCTCAGGCGGAGAGCGTGGTGTATTTCCCTTTTGACGGCCCGAGTTATCAGGCGCAGGTGATTATTTCAAACGGGAAAGAGTTCCGGCGCTGGCCGGTTTCCTTCAAGCCAGTGAGTTTTTGCCGCAGTGGCGAGAAATGCGTTGTCGGAGAGCTATTCAGTTTTCAACCTGACGTGACTGCAACGGCCTTGAAGTTATCGATCCGGGTGAATGATGCCGAGCGCGGAGTGAGGGAGAAAGGGGCTCCGTGGAATGGTGACACAATTGAACTTTTCTTTGACACGTGCCCGGAGAGCATGCTCGATTTCCCCGGATATACCCCGAACGTCCATCGGCTTTTTCTGTCGCCGGCATCGTTGAACGGCTTGCCGGCGGCGCTGCAGGCAAGCAGCGGCGTCAATACCGCGAAGATCCGGTGGAACATCACTGAAGATGCCACCGGCTATACGGCGGAACTTACGGTTCCGTGGAGCTGCCTCGGCCTCGCTGAACCTGCACTGCTCGGATTCGACATTGCCGTGGACAACACCGACCGCTTCGGGAAGCGGAATCAAACCGTCTGGGCCGGAGGTGAGTTCAATCATAAGGACAGAACACACTTCGGCACTCTTTTGAAGGAATAGTGAAGGAACAGGTTATGGAACAGTTTTTCAGATTACCGGATTCAGATGACCTGAATCGGTATGACAACAATCCGGCTCCGCTGGATCAACAGTTCGGTATCCGTCCGCTCGGAACGCTGAAACCCCTCTCCAGTCATGACATCACCAGTTCCATCGCGGGAATCGGCATGGAAACGCTCGATCGCGACACCTATGACCCGACGCCCCTTTACGATCCCCTCTGCGCCGCCGGTTGTAAATGGGTACGACTGCAGACAGGTTGGCTCAAATGTGAAAAGACAGCGGGGGTTTATGATTTCGCCTGGCTTGATGCTATTGTGGACAATCTGCTTCAGCGCGGCATTCAACCCTGGTTCAACACCGGATTCGGCCACCCGATTCATACGCCTGTTCCCGCCTATGAGGAGCTGTTCCGGCAAAGTGGAAATTCTCCGGCCAATGGAATGGTGCGGGGCTACGTCGGCGAGGTTCCACTTTATCATGGCCCACGGGCGATGGCTGCTTGGAAAAATTATCTGGCCGCAATGGCAGAGCATTTTTCCGACCGTGTGAGACACTATGAAATCTGGAATGAACCGGATGTTCACCGCGTATTCTGGCGTCATCTCGGTCAGCCAGTTCATGCAGATCTGAAGGAAGAACTCCGGCGGATACGAATTGCAGAAGATTATGTGGATTTCGTAAAGGAAAGTGCGGATGCGTTGCGTAAAACATTGCCGCAGGTCAAGGTTATCGCCACGATTTCACATCCCGTTTCCGATCACGTCAGAGTTGCCGGTATCAGGCGGCTTGCGGATTGGGTGGATATCATCAGTTATCACAATTATGCCAACACCCCGGAGGCTGAAAACTGCGACAAGGTTGCTTTCTTCCGCAGTCACCTTTCTGTTCCAGGGAAAACAACGGAGTTCTGGCAGGGCGAAGCCGGGCGGGCAACCCATCCGCATCACAGCGGCTGTTATATTACGTCAGAATATGTTCAGGCCAAGTATATTCTGCGGCGTCTGCTGTGCGATTTTCAGACCGGGATGAAAGTTTCTTCGATCTTTACGGCGTCGGATTTGCGTTCCTATTATCCCGATGGATCTGATCAGGAATTCGGGATTTTCAAAGCGGACCCCGTGCGGCCCAAACTGGGATTCTTCGCCTTTCAGGCAATGGCAACACTGCTGGCAGAGGCTGAATCGACTTCCCGGATGATGATTTCCGGAAATCTGATCAACGGCAACATGGCAGGAAGCAGACTGAATTATCAGTTCAATTCGGTGGCTTTTCTGCGGCATGAAGTTCCGGTATTTGCGCTGTACCTGCCGGAAAGCGTTGAAATCTCGGTACCTCCAATCCGGTGCGAGGTGAAAATTTCCGGGGAGCTGGGCTACCGTTTTCGGGAACCGGTTCTGATTGATCCACTGCGGCACAAGGTGTATGCGATCGACCGAGAAATTGTGAAATATCCCGACTGGGCGTATGGTTCCGCAATTATTGCGCCGTATCCAGTTACTGATTATCCGATATTTATGACAGAACGTTCTGCAATTGAACTGGAGAGAGCATGATGAAGAATTTTTTTGAGGATAGCCGTTTCCTTTACGGAGCTTCCGTCGCTCCATACGCGAAGTCCTCCGATTGGCCCGCCGAAGAGTATGAACAGGATATGAAAGAGCTTGAAAAGCTCAATTTCAATGTAATTCGCATATTTGTCCCGCAGGATCGCATTGAGTACGCGGAACACCGCTACGATTTCTCCCGGCAGGATGCTGTAATGGATCTGGCCGCCCGGCATGGAATTGGCGTATTGCTGACTGTTGGCGGCGTATTCGACAATCTTCAGGGCATCTATCCACCGCAATGGCTCGCCCGTGATTATCCGGTACTGCCGCCGCAGGCAAGTCCCGGAGCCGGCGGAAATAACTCAGGACCGCGGGTACGGATCTGCCTTGATGATCCGCTGTGGCGCAGCAGGGCGTTTGAGTTCATCGCTCTGGCTGTGCGTCGCTATGCTGAACACCCGGCGGTATTGGGCTGGATGAACTGGAATGAGCCGTGGCTTGGGTGCTGCTATTGCGGGCACACTCGCAGTCGTTTCCGCCATTGGCTGAAAGAGCGTTACCGGAATGATCTGAAAATGATGCTGAAAGCGTGGAGCACGGAGTTCCCTGTTCTTTTCCGCGACTGGGATGAGGTTGAGCCTCCGCAGGGCTGCGGCTTTTTGTATGGTGGTTTTGTCGCATGGCGCGACTGGCATGAGTTCAACCAGTTCCGGCTTGCTGAGGCGATGGGGGAAATCCGGCGCATTATCCATGAAAATGATCCGTATGACCGGCCGGTAACCGGCAACATCTGCCTGACACACGGATTCCGCGGTGTCTTTCCCGAAGTTAATATCCGACCATCGGAAGTTGCGAAGAGCTTTGACATTCCTGGCTTCTCCTATTACACTGTTGCGCATGGCGAAGGAAGGTGGTTGACACCTTTTACAAAATCTCTTTATGTCGACAGTTTCCGCTGGATGTCCCGCGATCCCCTGCGCCGTACTCTTGTGCTGGAAACGGAAGCCGGTCCCAATGTCGCCATGCTGACACCGCAGGAACGGATTTTCAACAACTGGCTGGCGATCGGACACAACGCAAAATCATTCGTCTGCTGGAACTATCGTACCCGAATCTCGGACAATCAGGTCGCCAACTTTAATTTGATGCGCTGGAACGGAACGCCGTCGGCCCGTGCCCGGCTCCATGCGGAACAGGCGAAACTGTTGAGTCGGCATGCGGCACTGCTTAATACGGCCTGTCCGCGGCCCGCCGCTGCGGTTCTCGTTGCGGACCGCCTCATGACGCTGCTGATGTCATCCTATATCCAGACGGGCGACGGCAAGATTATTTCCAACCACTATGAAGACGGCATCGAAAACAGCATTCGTGGTGCATTCAAGGCATTGTGGGATATGAATATTCCGTATGACGGAATCTCCGAGTTCAATTTAGGCGAACTGAAACGCTACCGGTTGTTGCTGTTGCCGGCAGTCGAAAATATGACGCAGGAAATAGCGGATGCCATCCGGGATTTCACGGCAAATGGCGGCACCGTGATTGCCGAGTCGCCGTTTGCATTCAAAGACGGCAACAATATGTTCAAGGGATATGCTCCGATCTGTGGCCTTGAACAGGTATTTGGCGTAACCATGTTTGACCGGGAAGGCAGGGAAACTGCGCCGGAGATGGAGTATCCGGCAGGCAAAGCTCCCTGTTGCTTTTACTGGCATGTGCTCGAACCAGCCGAAAAACTTGAAGCTACGGTGCCTTATGAGGATGGACGATGTGCCATCTCCAGCTGCCGTTTCGGTAAGGGGACAGCGATTCTGGCCGGCACGGAGATTTTCCGGCAGTATTACGAATCTCCTGCTGCGCCAGCTGTGGAGTGGCTCCGGGAGACGATTCTTACCTCCGGTGTGGCGCGCAATGCCGAACTGCTTCAGGATGGGCACTGTTGCGATGGAACCGGCATTGAAGTCTGCCGGCTCTTCTCTGATTCCGCGGAACTCTGCATTCTGCTGAACCACAATCGGGAGCCGCAGAAGTTCCGGCTTGTACTGGAGCGGGAAAAGGAGTGGAGCGACCTCGTGGCGGGCACTCCTGCCCCACTGGATCAGGAACTGGAGCTGCCGGGGCTGGGAGTGCGGGTTCTGCAGCACCGTTTTGCAGCGAAGCAATGACTGTAAGGAGTACTCCGGAATGAGAAACGATGAAAATTGCCGGTCCGTGAAAACAGCGCCAATTGTGATCAAAGGCGGGCATTGGTGTGACGGTTTGATTCCGCAGCTTGAAGTCGATGGATGCTGGCTTGACGTGCGGCAGTGCGCGACTCGCGGGATTGCGCTGAAAGAACAGCGCCGGGTGGAGGCGGACCGGGTGACGATGTATCTGGAATTGGTTAATTCCGGCGCGGGGTTCCGCTGCGGCGGTTTTCGCTGGCGATATCGGACTGGAAACCGGAACGATTTTCTGGGGCTTCCCGGCAGCCGTCTGCATCTCTATCTGGAGGGATGGAGCATGCCGAGCGGCTGTGGCGCGCGGCGGCCGGGGGACCGGGACTTCAGGCTGAACCCGGATTATGTCCGTTATGCAGTCTGCCGCCCGGAGTCTTATAAGCCAGAAATGGAGAATTGTTTTCGGGCGGAACACCTGATCGAGGTCAATGATTCCGAAAGCGGCGATTGTCTGGTGATCGGCTTTCTGACTGCCGCTCGGATGTTCGGGCGTTTTGAGCTTCAACTCGGCAGCGGCAGGTTGGAGAAACTCGACATCATCGCTGATTGCGATGACAGGCCGGTGGATGCCGGGGAAACGCTCCGGTCTGAAACGCTCTGCTTCCTTCCGGGGACGGATGGGTATGAAACTCTGGAAACATTTGCGGATCGGTGGGGCAAAGCGATGCATGCCCGCCATTCCTCCGATATTCCGACCGGTTGGTGCAGTTGGTATTATTACTACGACCGCGTCAGCGAAAAGGATATCATGGAGAATCTCTTATTTCTGTGCGCCTAGGGATAAGTTCTAAGTTTGGAGAGCTTGTTGGAGTTTCGTCAAGAAAAGTATCGGCATGGGAACATGGTAAGGCGATACCAACAGCAGAACAGAAAGATAAAATTTGTAATATAGCAAGAGATCTAAAGAAGATTGATGCCCAATAACGCATTGTAAAAAATTCCTAAATCCGTGAAATAACAGGTAAAATTAAAGTTAAAACAGAGGCAAACCTCTTGGGTTGCAGTATATTACATGAGAATACAACATAACGAATGGACTCAACCCGATAGGAGAAACGATGGCAACGCGGTTTAAAATTAC
>NZ_DBEXAY010000174.1:0-8117 GCF_048170485.1 Victivallis sp.
AAAAGAAAGGCAAACAGATCATTCTGAACTGCGAGAAGCTGGAGCGGCGCTTCGCCCTGCTCAACAACGGCCGCCTCGAAGAGTATCAGATTGAACGTGACGATCATGAGCCCAAGGTGGGCGATATCTATCTCGGGAAAATCATCAACCTCGAACCCTCCCTGCAGGCGGCGTTTGTCGACATCGGCGCCGAAAAGAACGCCTTCCTCCACTATCACGAGATGCTGCCGGGATGCGGCGAAATGCTCGAACGGCGCGGAGAACGCGACGAGGAGGCCGAGGAGGAGGTCGGCGAGGAGTCGATTCAGGCCCGCCGCCAGAAGCGGCAGGAGGCCCGCCCCGGTTCGAAGGTCGGGGCCGAGGCGCAGCGCCGCAAGAAGAAGTTGACCGTCGCCGATATCCCCTCGATTTTCCGCCCCGGCATGGAGATTCTGGTTCAGGTGGTCAAGTCCCCGATCAGCACCAAGGGGGCGCGGGTGACGACCGACATCTCCATCCCCGGGCGCTACCTTGTGCTGATGCCCTACAGCGAGCACATCGGGCTCTCCACGCGCATTGAAGGAGCGCAGGAGCGCGACCGGCTCCGCAAGATTCTCGCCGCGCTCGAACTGCCGGAAGGGATGGGGCTGATCTGCCGCACCGTCGGGGAGGGGCGTCGTTCCACCTTCTTCAAGCGCGACCTCGACCTTCTGCTCGACTACTGGCGCAAGGTGGAGAAGGAGATGGATTCCCGCAACGCTCCGGCTCTGCTCTTCACGGAGCCCAACCTGGTCGAGCGGACGATTCGCGACTTCATGACCGAAGAGATCGAGGGAATTGTCGTCGATGACCCGGCGGCGGGCCGGCAGATCATCGATACGCTCAAGCGGTTCGGCGGACGCAAGATGGCCGAAAAGGTGATCTGTTACAACGGCGCCAAACCGATTTTCGATCAGTACCGCATCAACGATCAGCTCCGGGAGGTGTTCCAGCGCGAGGTCCGTCTGCCCGGCGGCGGCGGCATCTGCATCGATGAGACCGAGGCGTTGATCGCCATCGACGTCAACTCCGGCCGCGGCCGCAAAGGGGCCGACCAGCCGGAATTCATCCTCAAGACCAATCTCGAGGCTGCCGAGGAGATCGCCCGTCAGCTCCGGCTGCGCAACATCGGCGGGCTGGTCGTGCTCGATTTCATCGATATGCGCAGTGCCCGCGACCGCGAAGAGCTCTTCCGTTACATGAAGAAGCTGGTCAAGGACGACCGCGCCAAGACCAAAGTTCTGCCGCTCAGCAAGCTCGGACTCATGGAGATGACCCGCCAGCGCGAACATGAGAGCATTCAGGATCAGGTGTTCAACCCCTGTCCCTACTGCTCCGGGACCGGGCTGGTGAAATCCGCTGTCACCATGAGCGTCGAGATTCAGCGCCGGCTCAACACCGTACTGCGCGACCGCCGCTACAAGGATCTGCCGGTCCGCGTCATCATGCACCCGGATATCCTCGCCCGACTCCGCAACGAGGACGCCCAGCTGCTCCGCGACATCGAGGAGAAATACAAGCACGACCTCAGCTTCCGGGCGGACCCCATGCTCCATTACGAGGAGTTCCGGATTGTCGACCCGGAGACCGGGGTGGAGTTGAAGTAAGGCTCCCGGTTCAGCCGTTCAGCAGGGCCGGAAGACGGTCGGAAAGACGGCGGAGCGGCAGGCCGATGACGTTCTCAAACTCCCCATCCAGGTGCTCGACCAGCTCGTCGCCATACTCCTGGATGGCGTAGGCTCCCGCTTTGTCGAGCACGTTCACCCGGCTGAGATAGCGGGAGATTGTCTCGTCGCTGAGGGGGCGGAACTGAACCGTTGTCGTCTCCTCCCACACTTCGCGCAGCTGTTTTTCCTCGCAGAGCAGGGCGAGGCCGGTAATCACCTCGTGGCGGTCGCCGGAGAGCGCGTGCAGAATGGCCGCGGCGTCGGCCGGATCGCGCGGTTTGCCGATGATCCGCCCGCGGTGGAGGATGACGGTATCCGCCCCCAGAACGAGAGCGTCAGGGTGGCGCGCCGCGACCGCGGCGGCTTTGCGTTCCGCATTCAGCAGCGGAACCAGACGGGGATCGGCCGCGGTCGAGAGCTCCTCCGCCCGGCTGTTTTCCACTTCAAATGCGAAGCCGAGCCGGGCGAGAAGTTCACGGCGGCGGGGCGACTCAGAGGCCAGGAACAATCGCATTGTCCGACTGCTTCTCCGATGGTGCGCCTGTTTCTTCGTGCGGGATCTCCGAGGAGAGTGCTTCGATCTGGAAGCGGATTTCCTGCAGGGTGTCGATGCCGAATACCCGGTGCAGCATTTCCAGCATCCGCGGCTTGACCTCGTCGGAGATCGCCGGCAGACCTTTCCCCTCCGCCGAGAAGGAGCAGCAGAGCGTCATCGAAAAACGTTTGCCGCGACGGTAGAGCATGATGCGCCGGACCGCAAGTTGCGGAAATTCCGCGAGCACCTGTCGCGCGGCATTCTCAATCGCGCTCCGGGAAACGACCAGATCTCCGGTCGGACAGTGCACCGGAATCGCACCGCACCGGCGGGTGCGGAAAATCAGTTTGAAGATAATCTTGACGATCAGCAGCAGAATCAGGAGCGCGAACACCAGCCCGATGGCCGCCGCGTACCCGCGATTGAAATCACTGCTCAACAACTGCCGCCAGAACTCCGGATCGGCCCATTCTGCAAAATTCATGCTTCAATCCTCCTCCCGTTGCCGCGGGGGTTGATACGGCACAGCCGCCCCATCCGGCGGACGAAGCGGCTCTGCGGGGTTCCCCCCGGAAATCAGTTCAGGGGAAGCACCGGCGCGCTGCCTTCGGTCTCCTCTTCGTCGGAATCCTCCAGCACCGGGTCATCGATCTCCTGAACCACGACGTTGACCTTGAGCACCGTCATGCCGGTGGTCTTCTCGATCTCTTCGATCACCGCCTTCTGCACGGCGGTGGCCACCTGCGGAACGTTGTAACCGGCTTTGATGTTGAGCTTGATCTCAACGGAAACGCGGTTGTTTTCCGCCATGTCGACTGTGATCGCGCGGGCCTGCATGCGGCGGCTGCCCACGATCTCGGCAATGTTGTCGACCAGAGTGCTGCCGGCCAGGCGGGAGACCCCTTCAATGGAAAGCGCCGCACGCCGCACGAGCGAAGCGATCACATTTTCATGGATCTTCACCTCTCCCATTTCGGAGCCTTCCAGCACTGTGGTGGCCGCCGCTTCGGCTGCCGGTGCCGCCGTCTTCTTGGAATCTGCTGCTGCTTTCATTTTCCTTCCTCCTTGTGCGGGGTGGCCCGCTCCTGCATTAATCTCTCGACAAATCCGGTATCGTATTTGCCTTCGATGAAACTCTTGTGATTGGTGATCAGCTTCTGGAACGGAATCGTCGTCTTGATCCCCTCCACGGTGATCTCATCCAGCGCCCGGCGGCAGGTGGCGAGCGCATCCGCCCGGGTCGGCCCCCAGACGATCAGTTTCCCGATCATGCTGTCATAGTAGGTCGGAATCCGGTACCCCGAATAGGCGTGCGTATCCATGCGCACATTCGGCCCGCCCGCCGGAATGAAGAGTTCAATCCGCCCCGGGCAGGGGGTGAAGTTGTTGAAGGGATCCTCCGCATTGATCCGGCATTCGATCGCGTGACCGCTGATCTGCACATCCTTCTGCCGGAGCGAAAGCCGTTCGCCCGCCGCCACCCGGATCTGCTCCTTGATCAGGTCGAAACGGGTCACCGCCTCGGTCACCGGGTGTTCCACCTGGATACGGGTGTTCATCTCCATGAAGTAGTAGTTCCCCTCTTCGGTGAAGAGAAACTCGATCGTTCCGGCGCTGGTGTAACCGGCCGCCTTGGCCGCCTTGACCGCCGCGGCGCCGATCCGCTCCCGCAGCCGGGCCGAAAGCGCCGGCGAGGGCGCTTCTTCGATCAGTTTCTGGTTGCGGCGCTGGACACTGCAGTCGCGCTCGCCGAGATGAATCACATTGCCGTAGTTGTCGGCGATGATCTGAATTTCGATGTGGCGCGGGTTGACCAGGAATTTTTCCATGTAGAGCGCCCCGTTGCCGAAGGCGTTCTCCGCCTCGGTCTTGGCCGCGTGGTACCCTTGCACCAGACTGGCGTCGTTATGGGCAATCCGCATGCCGCGGCCGCCGCCGCCGGCAACCGCCTTGATGATGACCGGGTATTTGAGCTGATGCGCCACCTTGAGCGCGTCGGCTTCACTGACCAGGATGCCGTCGCTGCCGGGGGTGGTGGGGACGCCGGCCTTCTTCATGGTCTCCCGGGCGACCGCCTTGTCGCCGAGGGCCCGCATCGCTTCGGGCGTCGGCCCGATGAAGGTGATGCCGTGCTTGCGGCACGCCTCCGCGAAATAGGCGTTTTCCGACAGGAATCCGTACCCCGGATGAATCGCATCGACGTCGCAGATCGCCGCGACCGAGAGAATCCGGTCGATCAGCAGATAGCTGGCGCTCGACTGCGCCGGTCCGATGCAGACCGCTTCGTCGGCCATCTTGACCGCCATGCTGTCGGCGTCGGCCTGCGAATAGACGGAAACCGTGCGAATTCCAAGTTCACGGCAGGCCCGGATGACCCGGACCGCGATTTCGCCGCGGTTTGCGATGAGTATTTTGTTGAACATGGGCTCGTTCCGCCTCCGGTTATTCGATGACGAAGAGCGGCTGGCCGAACTCCACCGGCTGGCCGTTCTCGACCAGCACCTCTTTGATCACTCCGCTCTTTTCCGCTTTGATCTCGTTCATGACCTTCATCGCCTCGATGATGCCGATCACCGTATCCGGCGCGATGTGGTCGCCGACTTTGACGAACGCCTGCGCTTCCGGCGAGGCGGCCCGGTAGAAGGTCCCCACCAGCGGAGCGTCGATCGTCTCCACCGAGACCGGAGCCGCCGGAGCGGGAGCCGCCGCCGGAGCCGCCGGGGCCGGAGCCGCCGCCGCAACCGGTGCCGCCATCTGGACCGGGGCCGGAGCCGCCGCAACCATCACCGGAGCCGGCGCTGCCGCACCGGAACCGCGCCGGATGCACAGATTGTACGCCTCCGCCTCGATCTTGAACTCGGTGAGATCATGGTCGCTCATCAGTTTGACTATCGTCTTGATTTCTTCGATTTTCATGGTGAGAAACTCTTCTTTGGTTATTTTTGTTATGTATGCGGAAACATGAAACTTTATTTCTCGAGATGCGCGATCAGCCCGCGCAGCGCGAGAAGATAGGAGTCGGCTCCGAACCCGGCGACGACTCCGATGCACATCGGTGCGGTCAATGACGTGTGGCGAAACTCCTCCCTCGCGTGGATGTTGCTCAAATGCACCTCGACCGTTGGCAGTTTGACTGCCGCCAGTGCATCGCGAATGGCGACGGATGTGTGGGTGTAGGCGGCCGGATTCATGACGATTCCGGCGAAGCCGTCGGCACGGGCGCTCCCGATCCGGTCCACGATATCCCCTTCGTGGTTGGACTGGAAGTCCGCAAGTTCATACCCCGCCTCTTCCGCCGCCTTCCGGACTCTCGCGACGATCTCCGGCAGCGTGTCGCCGCCGTAGATCCCCGGTTCCCTGACTCCGAGAAGCTGCAGATTCGGCCCGTTGATCAATAGAATTTTCATATGCAATACTATAGCACCATTGTACGGTTTTGTCCAGTTCCGCCTTGCAATATCTCGCGATTCAGGGAACCAGTTCCGTGATGATTAATTTTGGAGTATCTTGAATCTCAATAAGTTGTGATTCTGCGAAGCGGGATGGGGCCGCCGGCTCCGCCGAGCTGCGCAATCCGGTCAGAATCAGAATTCCCCCCGCCACCAGCAGCACCGCGATCAACAGCGCCCCCGCGGCCAGAATCAGAATGAGCTGCCGGATTTTGCGTTCGTTCTCCTCGCTCACCTCGTGGTCGATGACCGTTTTGGTGATATCCTCCGGAACTTCATACTCGAGCCGGTCGCGGAGCTCCGCGGTGATCTGGTCGGCACGCTCGGGGGAAACGTGGTAGAGACTGCAGAGTTTCCGCACATACCCGAGCACGTAGACCGGCTGCGGCAGGCAGCCGTAATCCTCATTTTCCAGAGCCTCGAGGTAGTCGGATTTGATCTTGGTCTCATCGGCGATCTGGGCGATGGTGAAGTGGTTCCGTTCCCGCAATGCCCGGAGGTACTGCCCGAACGACTGCTCCCCCTCCACATCGCTGATCCTGGGCTGGAGGCCCGGCGGCGGCGCAGTGCGTTCCGCGGGCGGCACCTCGCGGATCTCCTCCTCGAAATCCGGCAGCGGAGGCATTTCGCCGGTCTGTTCCGGTTCCTCTCCGAAGAGCTCCAGCGCGTCCTTGTCCTGTTGATCACTCATGGTTCACCCGTCCTCAAATGGTTAGGGATGAAGTTCATCCTGCAAATTCAGCCTCGTCAAAGACGAGAATTTCCCGTTTGTTCCCGCTCCCGGAGGGCGGCCCGACAATGCCGCGCTCCTCGAAGAGATCGATGATCTCCGCCGCCCGGTTGTACCCGATCTTGAGCCGCCGCTGCAGGTAGCTGGTGCTCGCCTTCCGGTCGAGCAGAACCACTTCGAGCGCGCGGCGGACGTTGTCATCGTCGCCGGGGCGCAGATATTTCCGGATCAGCGGCGCGATGTCGGCCGCGTCTTCCTCATCGTAATCATCGACCATGTTCTCATCGATCTCTTCGTCCTGCGCCTCCTCTTCGGCGACGACCTGGGCGTTGAAGTTCTGCGGCCGCTGTTCGGAGACGAATTTCACAATCGCCTTGATGTCCTTGTCGTCGACCAGCGCGCCCTGAACGCGTTCGATGTTCATCCCGCCCGGAGCCAGATAGAGCATGTCGCCCATGCCGAGCAGATTTTCCGCCCCGGGCACGTCGAGAATCACCCGGCTGTCGACCAGCTGCATCACCCGGAAGGCGATCCGGGTCGGCAGGTTCGCCTTGATTACGCCGGTGATGATGTTGGTCGAGGGGCGCTGCGTCGCCACGACGATGTGGACGCCCGAGGCGCGTCCCAGCTGGGCGATCCGGGCGATGTAGGTTTCGGAGTCCTTCCACGAATCCTGCATGCGCAGTTCGGCCAGCTCATCGATGATGACGATCAGAATCGGCATCTTGCACAGCGGTTCTCCGCTGTTGTCGCAGATCACGTTGCCGTCGCTGTCCAGAATCGGTTCCCCGTTGTGGGAGAGCGCGTTGAACTCCGCCAGTTTCTTGACGCCGGCACGGGCCAGGATCTTGTAGCGGTTTTCCATTTCGGTCACCGCCCAGCGCAGGGCGATGGGAACCTTCTTGGCGTCGTTGATCACCGGCGTGATGAGGTGGGGCAGCTTCTTGTAGTCTTCAAATTCCACGATTTTCGGGTCGACCATGATCAGCCGCAGATCATCCGGATTGAACTTGAAGAGCAAACTCATGATGAGCGTATTCATGCAGACCGATTTCCCCGATCCGGTGGAACCGGCGATCAGCAGGTGAGGGGCCTTGGCCAGGTCGAGCACCACCGGTTTGCTGGCGACGTCCTTGCCGAGCACGATCGGAATCGCCGCTTTGCCGTTCCACGCGTCCGTCTCCATCACCGCGCGCATGTAGACCGCTTCGCTCCGGGTGTTGGGGACCTCGACGCCGACCACGTTGCGGCCGGGAATCGGCGCGAGCACGCGGATGCTCGGCGCGGAGAGGTTCATGGCAATGTTGCTGGAGATCTGTTCGACTTTCTTGACGTTGACCCCCTCGGCGAGGCTGATCTCGTAACGGGTGATCCGGGGGCCGGAAATGTGGCCCACCACCTGACCCGGAATCTTGAAGCTGTCGAGGGTCCGCTGGAGCAGCAGGGTGGCGCGTTCGATCGCCTCGGGTGCTTCTCCCACGGCGTCGGTCCCTTTGCTGAGCATGGTGATCGGTGGCAGCGTGTATTTCGGGGTGCTCTTGGCGGTCAGTTTCTCGCCCTGTTCGATGACTTTGGCGTTGACCTCCACATTCCGCATTGGCGCGGCGGCGGCCGGCGCCGCCGGCGGTACAGGAGCATTCTGCGGTGCCGGAGCCGGTGTTGCCGGGGCGGGCGGTTCCGGCGTTGCCGGGGGCGGAGGCGTTTCCGCGGCGACGGGC
>NZ_DBEXAY010000175.1:0-7360 GCF_048170485.1 Victivallis sp.
ATTTTTCTTCTCCGAAAGAGCAGGGGCTGGTTCCGCAGAGGCTACATTCAACTCCCCAGAGAAACTGCATTGGGGAGCAAAACAAATTCTCCGTCCGGCGACTTGATGGTAATCCGCCGCGGTGGACTCTCCGATCCACAGCACCTCCTCCGGCGAGAGGTCCTCCAGCTCGAAACGGTAGTAGAGCCGTTCCGGAGCCGGGGTGATGCCGAGATAGTGTTCGTAAATTTTGCTGACCAGCGGCATCAGGTCCGGGGTGTTCACAATGGTGATCGACGGGGTGTGGACGCGGGCCTGTTCCGGACTGCCGAAGGAGACCACGGCGATATCCTCCGGAACTCGAATCCCATGATTGCGGAGGGCGCGAATGAGGCCGCGGGTCGCTTCAACCGTGGTGCAGAAGATGGCATCGGCCCCGTCGAGCTTCCCCGCCCGCACCAGCCGATCGGCATAGTGGATCGCGTGAACGAGAGAGGGCTCGGGGGGAGTCGTGCGGTCATCCCAGACCATGCCGGTGCAACCGTACTTGGTCAGAGCCCGTTCCCACGGCAGTTGACGCGAGGAGGGGCGGTTGAGATTGGGCTCCACCGTGAAGAAGTCGATGCGCCGGCAGCCGCGCTGGTGGAGAAACTTCACCAGATGCCCGATTGCTTCGATGTTGATTCCGTCGAAACAGCGGATGCCATAGCAGGTCAGGTCGTTGAAGAGAGAGATCATCCGGTCGCGGCGGCGGCGGAGTTTCTCCAGCAGCAGCGGGTGGAGCGGGCTGATATTGAAGAAAATCATATCGAAATCCTGATCCAGCGTCTCGTACACCACCGCGTCCTCGCTGTAGCGGAAGGGGATATCCTGATAACTGCACCCATATTTGCAGGCGGCTCCGGCGATGGCGTTGCGCCATTTATCGGAGAGGGCGATGGCGCTGTGGTGGAGGTAGGCAACCCGCAGTTTGGGCGAGTCCCCCGGTGCGCCGGGAACCTCCAGCCGTCCGTTGGCGGCCCGGATTACGGTGCCGTCGTCGATCAACTTCTGCATCGCCTGCCGGGTGGTCATGTAGCTGATCCCGAACTCCTGCATCAGCTTGGGGGCTCCCGGCAACGCGCCGGAAAGGTAGTCTCCGTGCGCAATCCGGCGCTGGAGCACCTCGGCGATCTGTACATATTTCGGAGTTCCTGTCATTCAATGCTCCGTTCTTACAATTTTATATCTAGATAATTTTCTGTTTATATTATAGCAAAAATTCTGATCGATGTCAATACCCTGCCGAAAAAAAGTATGAAAATCGGTTGGAAGGCCGACGGCATAGCGGCGACCGGCCGTGGAGCGGGAGGAGCGAGACGGGGTGCGTGCCGGAGGATTCGCCCGGAGAGGTGAGTTAGGAAACGCTTTTGCAATCCATTGGCAGAGATGCTATTTTATTTGCATGGAAATCACGGGGGCTTGTGGATCATGGCGAAGGATTATTTTTCTCCTTACGGCACGTATGTCTTCGGCTGTCTGCTGCCGCCGGACGAGCTCGAGAAACGGCTGCGGAATGCGTGCCGGAGCTGGTCCTTCTTCGGCGCGGGTGAATTCCGGAATTTCTTCTTTTGGCGGACTGCAAAAGGGATCGTGCTGATTCCGTACCGTTATATGCAGAACACCCTGCGGGCATGGCTGCATCTGACGGTGGAGCCGGGAAGGAACGGTCGCGGTTCCCGGATTCAAGTTGTTGCGGCGCCGCTGAATCTGCGGTGGTTGAACTGGTTCCTCTGCGGCTTTCTGGGTGTATTGGTGGCGGCTGGAATCTACGCGCGGACGTGGCCGGTGCTGATTGCTCTGATTTTCCTGCCGTTGAGTCGGATTTTTCTGGCGATATGCCGACAGGGTGCGGAAGAGGAGTCCCCCGGATTCTGCGCGGATTTCAAATGCTCCTGAATCAACTGGAGAAATAAAACTTTCTCGTTACGGGAAGAGCTCGGTGCGCGAAAGAATGTTCGGTGCGATCAAGATCCGGGTGGGGTGGCTGACCGAGGAGTTCATGATCAGCGTCAGTTCTGCAATCACCCGTGAGGCGAGTTCCCGCTGTGGCTGGACCGCAGAAAACCGGAGGAACGGGCGGTTCTCGAAGGCCTCCGCCTTCAGATCAAACGCCGCGGTCGGGAGATTCCGCTGCCGTAGAAACTCTACCAGCGGCGGCGCCGAGAACGAATAGTGGTAGAGGACACCTGGAGTTGTGAACAACAGACTGTCGCAGCGGGAGTTCCGGATGAATTCGAAGAACCTTTCGTGGGAGTAGTTTTCGTCAATCCGGTAGATTCGCTTATTCGGTTTCAGCCCCGCCTCACTCAATGCCTGAGCATAACCCAGCGCCCGCTCCTCCGCAGAGGGGAGCCGATCAGCGATTCGAATCAGTGCGGGCCGGCGGCAGCCGAGTGCGAGCAGGCGGCAAGTCAGTTGATGCGCTCCGTAGAAATGGTCCAGCGAAACGGTGGAGCAGCTGGCGTCGAGGCGGCATTGATCGAAGAGAATCAGCGGATATTTCTCCTCAACCAGCTGCCGTACCAGTTCCCGGCTCCGTTCCTTCAACCCGGGATACAGAATCATGCCCTCGCACTCCCGGCGGATGACCCGAATCGCCTGCGCCTCCTCGCCCGGGTTGAACCAGGGATAACGACGCAACCGGAACGCATATCCCAGCCGGACGACCGTCCGCTCCAGCTCCGGAAAGAACTCCGGCCAGCCGTTCCCCGCGGCAGGGAAAACCACGCCGATTTTCTGCTGGCGGCTCTGGGGGTCATTTGGCGCAATCTCAGGCGCCAGCAATGTTCCCCGTTTCTTGATCCGGCAGATACGATGGTCCGCGTCGAGCAGTTCCAAAGCATTTCGCACTGTTCTGCGGCTGACGCCGAAAAAGGCGGCAAGTTTCTCCTCGGTGGGGAGGCGCCCCGCCATACGCCCCTCCGGAGAGAAAATATACTCTTTGAGCACATTGTGCAGCACCATGTAACGGGGCAGTGGCGACGCAGGGTTCACGGAATCCGTCCGCCGCCGGAGAAGCCGGGCTATTTCTCCACTGTTCAGGATGGAAAGCTGCCGCGCAAACATTTCATCCGGAATCAGACGACAGATCACCCAGGTGAACCACGGATCCTTCGTCGCCGCGTTCCGGGCAATCTCCAGGGGCGGAGCGGAATCTCCCGGTGTCTGAATCGAATTCGCCATGCGGAACCTCAGCTGTTATTCTGCACTCGGTGTCTAAATATAAGCGATTTTTCGTCCGATGTCAATCAATTCAGCGCAGATGAAGTGCCGGTATTTTCAATATGTATCTATTTTGTATCTTTTAAGGAGATTGTTTTTTTCGTCAGAATACGGTATAATTAATTCAAAACTCAGGAACCCATAGGAGAATGAGGTATGGCGAAAAAATTTGATTCAGGCTGGCGAAAGAAATCCGTGTGGGACGGAAAATTTTTTACTCTGATTGAACTCCTCATTGTGATTGCCATCATTGCAATCCTCGCCGCCATGTTGCTGCCGGCGCTGAACAAGGCACGGGACTCCGCGAAGAACATAGACTGTATCGCCCGCACCAAGCAGTTGATGCTGGCTATGACCTCGTATACTGATGATAATGGAAATTTTCTGCCGTACATCAGCGGAAACGGAGCAGGAGACTTCTCGCAGCTCGCTTACAGCGGAGGAACCATCCCCAATCTGCTCGGCAAATATCTTGCCGCCCAGTCGAATGAGAGCCGCGAGAAGAAGGCGGCAGTCTGGGAGTGTCCACGGCTGCCATATACCAGAACAAACGGGGTAAACCGCGATTTTTTCTGCGGCAAGTGGCTGAACGGCTGCCTCTTCACCGACCGTTCAGGGACACGTGGACGCAAACTGGTAAACATCAAAACCCCGTCGGCCAAAATTCTCTTTATGGATACGCTGGATACCGTTACCGGAAATTACGATTACAACCTCTATTTCCGCCCCAGCCGGACTGGATACGGTTCATTCTCCGTCACACGGACCGGAGCGCATCAGCCCGGTAACGGAGCCGCGTTTCTCGACGGCCATGCGGAAGCGATCCTTCAGCATTACTGGATGAACGGTACGATGACGAGCGTGAACCTCACTGCTTTCAACGCTCACGAGGAGTACCAGCCCGGTGCCTCAGGAAATATTCCTCTGTAAATGACGAAAAGAAAGGATGTAATCGATGAAACAGGTATGTTTATCGCTGATCTTGTTTGCCGCCTCCCTGCTTCCGGCGACAGACCTGCCCGGATGGTTTTCCCGCAATGAGAACGGGCGGATCGGCATGGGAGGAACCGCCTTGTCGCTCACCCACCTCTCGCCCCGCTGGAAGCAGACTTCACTGCGTTCCGCCGGGAAGGTCCGCTTTGCCGACGAGGCGGGCACGCTCACTGCCGAAGGGGCGTATCAGGGAGCGAAATTCCGAGAGACATTTACCCCGGCCGGGAAGAACAAGCTTCATTACGATGGGGTATTTTCCGCATCCGCCGAACTGCCGACACAGGCGCTCTTTCTGGAGTTCCAGATTCCGGCGGGCATCGCGAACGTCTCAATCGACGGCGGGAACATCGCGCTCCCACCGCGGTTTGACGCGAAGAAATGGGTGATTTTCAACAACAGAAAAGTGGAGGAATTCTCCATGCCGCTCCCCGACGGTTCCGTCTGGACTGTGACCGGCAGCTTCGTGGTGAGAATTCAGGATCAGCGCCGCTTCAATGCCGGAATGAAGGCTCCCTTTGCGGTCCGCTTCTACTACGCGCCGGAAGAGGGAAGACTGGAAAATTTCCGTCTTACCGCCGATTTCCGGCTGGAACGCGGCGGAAGCGCGGCGAAACTCCCCGACTGGGTCCGGCTGGAAAAGAGCGGCGTGCTGAAAATCGAGACTCTGCCCTTTACGGTGGTCCACGCCGCTCCCGGCTGGCAGTGGTCGCGCCAGAGCAGTTCCCCGGGAACGAAACGGACCTTCCGGGAGGGCGTCGTCACCGTTTTCGGCAAGTTTGGTCTGGGAGAGCTCCGGGTGACGGCGGAGCCGCTCACTCCGGCGGCGTTCCGGTACTCCGCGCAGTTCTGTTCCGACCGGCCGTTCCCGACCCTGCTGCTGGCCGTGGAGTTCGCCCTCTCCCCCCGTGCGCGGCAGATCGAAGTGGACGGCCGTAACCTCGAACTGCGTGCCGAATATGACGAGAAGCGCTGGGTTCCGGTAAACAGCCGACGGGTCCACACCGTCACATTTCCGCTCGACAGCGGCGCAAATCTGAGCATCACCGGCGATTATATCCTGCGCATTCAGGACAACCGGAAATACAATCTGCCCGGATACTCCGTCCGGCTCTACTTCTCGCCGTCGCAGGGGGAGCTGACCGAAGCGAAGTTCACGGCAAAATTTGAACTGCAGCGGCTCGGCGCACAGCCGGTGAACCTCGCTCCTGCGGCAAATATGGGATTTATCGACGAAGTTGCCGGCGATGGACGGGGCGGCTGGACCGATCAGGGTCCCGCCAACGACCTGCGCATGTTCAAGCCCGGGAAACTGACTGTCGGCGGCGTGGATTTCACCGTCGTCGATCCCGCCGGAAACGGCGGGCGTTCGGCGGTGGTGCTCGGCCGGAAGTTTCCGCATGAAGCGACGGTGAAACTCTCCGGCTCCGGACGGTGGCTCTTTCTGCTGCACGCACTGGCGTGGCCCGGTGGCAAAAAAGCCGGGGCTCTTGCCGTCACCTTTGCCGACGGTTCCAATCAGGAGATTCCGGTGGAGAATGGGCGCGACGTCGGGAACTGGTGGGAGCTGAACAACTTCGCCAATTCTCTCATCGCCTGGTCGGCGGAGAACCGTTCCAGTTACATCGGGCTGGGGTTCTCCCAATTTGAACTGCGCCGGAACGATCCGGTGTCTCTGACCTTCCGGATGGAAAATCCCAAGTGCTGCTGGATGATCGCCGCCGCGGCACTCGGCGAGAAACGTCAACCGACGGAAGGATTGGCGAAACCCACCTACATCGTAGAAAACCGCGAATGGATCAAACTCGACTTCCTGCCGGATGTGGTTCCAGGGTCTCCGCTGGATTTCTCGAATCAGCTGGACGCTCCCGCCGGGAAATACGGTGCGGTCCGGGTGTCGCCGGAGGGGAACTTCACCTTCGAACGGGCGCCGGAGAAACGAATCCGGTTTGTCGGTACCAACCTCTGCCTCTCCGCCAACTATCTGCCGCACGAAGAGGCCGATCTGCTGGCGGACCGGCTGGCAAAGACGGGCTTCAATGCGGTACGGTTCCACCACCATGACGGCGGCCTGCTTCGACGCGGCGCAAACGACGGCCTCACCTTCGATCCGGCGGAACTGGACAAGCTGGATTATCTCTTCGCCGCACTGAAAAAACGGGGCATCTACCTCACTACCGACATCTACTGCAGCCGCCGCATCAAAGCCGGAGATGGAATTCCGGAAGCGGTTCTGGAGAATCCGGCATTCCAGATGAAGGCGCTATTGCCCATTTCCGCCGCCGCACTCCGGAACTGGAAGGAGTTCGCGCGCCGCTGGCTCACCCATCGCAACCCCTACACCGGCATGAGCTGGGCGGAGGATCCGGCCCTCTATGTTGTCAGCTTCGCCAACGAAAACAACCTCGACTTCTGCTGGAATACGGTGCCGGAAATCGGCGAACTCTATCGCAAGGCCTTCCCCGGCTGGATGGCGGAAAGATATCCCGGCGAACCGGCGGGCAAGGCGGATCCCGCGGTCAACCGGCGGTTCCGCGAATTCCTCTACGAACGCCAGCATCGATGCATTCTCGATCAGATGAATTTTCTCAAGAATGAACTGAAACTTGTTGCACTCTGCACCGATCTGAACATGCAGAACCGGGTGCCGCTGGCGCTGATCCGGAACGATCTGGATGTGGTGGACAATCACAAATATCACGATCACCCGAGCTTCCCGGTCAATCTGTGGCGACTGCCCAACCAGTTCTACCAGCGTTCGGCCATCAGCCGGTTGGGGAATGAAGTCCCTCTGCTGCTGTTTGCTCCGCGCCTCTTCAACAAGCCGTACGGCATCACGGAATTCAAGTTTTGCCCGCCGAACCGCTTCCGTTCCGAAGGCGGGCCAATGATCGGCGGATATGCCGCACTGCAGGGCTGGAACGCGCTCTACCAGTTCGCCTGGTCCCACTCCCGGGAGGGGAATCTGCGGTTCGTCGGCGGCAGCACCTTCAACTACGCCGCGGAACCATTGGCGCAGTTTTCGGACCGGCTGGCGATGTTCCTCTTCCGGCGGGGCGATGTCGCCCCGGCGCGGGCGGCGTTCGGCTGGAGCGTGCCGGAGAATCTCTGGAATTCCGATGCGCCG
>NZ_DBEXAY010000176.1:0-9294 GCF_048170485.1 Victivallis sp.
CATGAACAATTTCGCCGATGAACTCGAAAAGCTCAGCTACGCCATGGGGATGAATATGGGCGAGTACCTCTCCCACACTCCCGTCAAAATCAATCAGGAGGCCGCTCTCGCCGGAATGCGCGATTTCTTCGCCGGTTCCGCCCGCCTCTCCGCCGAGGAGTACGCCTCCGCCATGCAGACCCTCCGCACCCGGATGCAGCAGGCCGCCCAGGGGCAGGCCGAACAGCTCGCTTCCGCCAACGCCGCCGCGGAAAAGAAGTTCATGGCCGAAAACATCACCCGCAAAGGCGTCTCCGTCACCCCCTCCGGGCTCCAGTATGAGGTCGTCAAACAGGGCAATGGCGCAAAACCCTCCGCCACCGACCGGGTCCGGGTTCACTACACCGGCACCTTCCTTGACGGTCGCGAATTCGACAGCTCGGTCCGCCGCGGCGAACCCGCCGAGTTCGGCGTCAATCAGGTGATCGCCGGTTGGACCGAGGCGCTTCAGATGATGCCGGTCGGCAGCCGCTACCGTCTCTTCATCCCCGCCCGTCTCGCCTACGGGGAGCGCGGCGCCGGGCAGGCCATCCCGCCGAACGCGGCTTTGATCTTCGACGTCGAGCTGCTCGACATCCTTCGGTAAACGAAGTAAAAACAAGAGCCTTTTTGTGCGGATTCGCATGAAAAAGGCTCTTTTTTTATGCGATATTGCCGGATTGCAATTTCGCGGCAATCTTCCCGTAATTTTCCCGTGTTACATTGGTTACCATCACGAAAAGAGAAGAACCCCGACGGACTCTTCTGCTTTTCCCCCTCATTCCGGATTCGCGGTTTTCCCCGGCCGCGAATCCGGAATCCTTTTGGGCAGAATTCTTTCCGCACTTTCCGTCTTGTTTTTTGCGTTCACAGCCGGGGCAAATCTGGCGTTTTTCGATTGAAATCCCCCTCAAACGACAATATATTAATAAGACGTACTTGAACCAATATCGAAAAAAGGAAATACGATCTTGAACTTCCATCAGGGCGACTGGGTCAAGGACATCAACGTCCGCGACTTCATCATTAAGAATTATACTCCGTACGACGGCGGCCCGGAATTTCTGGCCGGCCCCACCGACCGCACCCGCAAACTGTGGGAACACCTTTCGGAAAAATTGAAGCTCGAACGCGAACGCCACGGCGTTTACGACATCGACGAAAAGACCATTTCCACCATCACCAGCCATTCCCCCGGCTACATCGACCGTTCGCTGGAGCAGATCGTCGGCCTTCAGACCGATGAGCCGCTCAAGCGCGCCATCATGCCCTTCGGCGGCATCCGGCTGGTCTACGGCGAACTCGAAGCCTACGGCAAAAAAATGGATCCCGCGGTCGCCAACGTGTTCCGCTATCGCAAGACTCATAACGACGGCGTATTCGACGCCTACACCGAGGAAATGCGCATGGCCCGCCACTCCGGCATCATTACCGGACTGCCCGACGCCTACGGGCGCGGCCGGATCATCGGCGATTACCGGCGGGTCGCTCTCTACGGCGTCGACCGGCTGATCGAGGCGAAGAAAAAAGCGCTTCGCACCCTCGTCTACGACATCATGGACAGCCCCGCCATCCGGCTCCGCGAAGAGATCAGCGAACAGATCCGGGCGCTCGGCGAACTCAAGGAGATGGCCGCCTCCTACGGTTTCGACCTCTCCCGCCCCGCCACCGATGTGAAGGAGGCGATTCAGTGGCTCTACTTCGGCTATCTCGCCGCGGTCAAGGAGCAGAACGGCGCGGCGATGTCGCTGGGCCGGGTCTCCACCTTCCTCGACTGCTACGCCGAGCAGGATCTCGCTTCCGGGAAATATACCGAGGAGCAGATTCAGGAGTTCGTCGATCACTTTGTGATGAAACTGCGGATTGTCCGCTTCCTGCGCACCCCCTCCTACGATGAACTCTTCGCCGGAGATCCCACCTGGATCACCGAGGCGATCGGCGGCATGGCGATGGACGGGCGGCACATGATCACGAAGATGAGCTATCGCTTTCTCCATACGCTGGTCAATCTCGGGCCGGCCCCCGAACCCAACCTCACCATCCTCTGGAGCCCGCGGCTGCCGGAGCCCTTCAAGCGCTTCTGTGCCGGAATCTCCATCCAGACTTCGTCGATTCAGTATGAGAACGACGAACTCATGCGCGAAAAGTTCGGCGACGACTACGGCATCGCCTGCTGTGTTTCGGCCATGCGCATCGGGCGGCAGATGCAGTTCTTCGGCGCCCGCGCCAACCTCGCCAAGGCGCTGCTCTATGCGATCAACGGCGGGAAGGATGAGCGCAGCGGCGAACAGGTCGGCCCCGAGCTCGCCCCGGTCACCGGAGAGTATCTCGATTACGATGAAGTGATGCGCAAATTCGACGCCGTCTGCGACTGGCTCGGCAAACTCTACATCAGCACGCTGAACATCATCCACTACATGCACGACAAGTACTGCTATGAGCGGATTGAAATGGCGCTTCACGATGAGGATATCATCCGCACCTCCGCCTGCGGCATGGCCGGTCTGTCGGTGGTGGCCGACAGTTTGTCGGCAATCCGTTACGCCCGGGTGAAGCCGATCCGCAACGCCGCCGGACTGGCGGTCGATTTCGAGATCGAAGGGGACTACCCGAAGTACGGCAACAACGATTCTGCCGCCGACGAGATCGCGGTCAATCTGGTCAAGAGTTTCATGGGCAAGCTGGCGCGTCACCGCACCTACCGCAATTCGAAGCCGACCATGTCGATTCTGACCATCACCTCCAACGTCGTCTACGGCAAGAAGACCGGTTCCACGCCGGACGGGCGCAAGGCGGGCGAACCCTTCGCCCCCGGCGCGAATCCGATGCACGGGCGCGACACGCACGGCTGTGTGGCGGCGATGAAGTCGGTTGCCAAACTGCCGTATGACTTCGCCGAGGACGGGATCAGCTATACCTTTTCGATCGTCCCCGCGGCGCTCGGGCGCACCGAAGAGGAACGTGTCCGGAACCTGGTCGCGCTGCTCGACGGTTATTTCCTCGACAGCGGACACCATATCAACGTCAATGTGATGAACCGCGAGGTGCTGCTCGATGCGATGGATCATCCGGAGAAGTATCCGCAGCTGACCATCCGGGTCTCCGGCTACGCGGTCAACTTCATCAAGCTCGGCCGCGAACAGCAGCTTGATGTGATCCGCCGCACCTTCCACGAACGGTTCTGACCATGACGGAAATCCGCGGGCGGATTCACTCGATGGAGAGCTTCGGGGCCGTCGACGGCCCCGGCATCCGCTATGTGCTCTTTCTGCAGGGGTGTCCGCTGCGCTGTCTTTACTGTCACAATCCGGATACCTGGGATCCCGTCGGAGGGCGGGAGGTATCCGCTTCGGAGATCGTCCGCGAAATCGCCGAATACCGGAACTTCATCCGTTCCGGCGGCGTCACCCTCTCCGGCGGCGAACCGCTGCTGCAGGCGGCGTTTGCCCGCGAAGTGTTTCGCCTCTGTCGGCAGGAGGGGTTCCACACCGCGCTGGATACGGCCGGTTCCGTCGGGCTTGCCGTCGCACGTCCGGTACTGGAGATGACTGATCTTGTGCTGCTCGACATCAAAGCGGCCGAGCCGGCGCTCTGCCGCGAACTCACCGGAAACGACGGCTCCAATGCGCGGGCTCTTCTTCAGTTCTGCGAATCGATTGGGAAGCCGGTCTGGATTCGGCACGTGCTGGTGCCCGGCATCACTCTCCTGCCGGAACGGCTCGGAATTCTGGCGGAATCTCTTCGCAATTTCACCTGCATCCGGCGGGTGGAGCTGCTCCCGTTTCACAAGCTGGGCGAATACAAGTGGCGGGAGCTCGGCATCGAATACCGTCTGCACGCCACTCCGCCGCCCGCCGAAGAGGAGCTGGCGGTTGCCCGGTCGATCTTTTCCGCCTGCGGCCTGCCTCTGGCGTAATGTATACAATAATCTGTAAAAATAAATGATTCAAATGATTGTATGATTTGAATCCCCGGGAGGCACTGCTATATTACAAAGAGCTTGCAGAGAAAGGAAGCACCATGGATCTTCAGAAAGAGGCACAGCGGATCATCGACGCCGCGGTCGCGGATGGTTCGGAACAGAGCCTTCAATTTTGCGTATACCGCGATGGGGAGTGCATTATCGATGTCTGCGCCGGCTGGGTGGATGCGGGCCGGACGAAACGGGTCGATTCCCATACGATTTTCCCGATTTATTCGACCAGCAAAGGCGTTCCCGCGGCGGCGCTGACGCGGCTGATCGGGGAGGGGAAGCTCTCTCCTGACCAGCCGGTGGCGGATTTCTGGCCGGAGTTCGCGAAGAACGGCAAGGAACATACGCTGGTGCGCCATCTGCTCAACCACTCCTCCGGCCTGCGGCAGCGTTTCCCGGAGCAGAAGAGCTATGAACTGGTCGCCGACTGGCACTATATGATCCATGTGATCGAGGAGTCGGCCTCCGACTGGGAACCCGGCACCCGGACCCGGTATCAGTCGCTGACCTACGGCTGGGTGACGGCGGAGCTGATCCGCCGGATTACCGGAAAAGAGTTTCGCGATTATGTGAACGGGGAGCTCTTTGAACCGGAAGGGATTACCGACTTCTATTTCGGCACCACCGACGAGGCGGAGAAGAATGCGGCGGAGTTCCGGCTGGGGCCGGGGGTGGAGCCTTCCCGTTCGATTTCCATCTGTGACCCGCTCGATGTGCTGATGCGACAGCCGTGCATCCGCCGCGCCGCGCTGCCCGGCTTCAACGGAATTGCCTCGGCCCGGGCGCTGGCCCGCTTCTATCAGGCGATTCTTGCGGGGCGTTATTTCAGCCGGGAGATGCTGCTGGAGGCGACCGAACTGCACCGGCCGGAGCCGGAAGAGCCCAGACTGAGTTCGTTCAATGTCTTCGGATACGGCTTCGCCCTCTCCGGCCCGAAAGGGGATATCGGCAGAGTGTTCGGCCACGGTGGCTACGGCGGCTCCGACGGCCTCGCCGACCGGGAGAAGAATCTCTCCGTCGGATTCACCGCCGGAATCCTCGGCGCCCATCCGTGCAAGACGGAACTTTACAAGCTGATCGGACTCGAACAGCGGCAGGGGTGGGAACCGTAGTCGCCCGGATCGCTCACTCCCGGAGGGCGCAAACCTCCACCCATGCTTTCGCGCCGGAGCAGCGTTCCAGCTCCGGCAGCGTAAGTTCAATCGCGCTGTTCGAACTGCCGCAGGCGGGGAAGACCGTTTCAAAGCGCCTGAGCGACCCATCCAGATAGATCAGCGTCCCTGCCGGTACGGCAAAGGGGCAGACGCCGCCCGGAGCGTGCCCGGTGCGCGCCTCCACCTCCGCCGGCGGAATCATCTTCGCCTTGATGCCGAACGTTTCGCGATACTTCCGGTTGTCGATCCGGGCGTCTCCCGCCGCGACGATCAGGATGGTCTGTTCCCCGGCCAGAAAAGCCAGCGTCTTGGCGATCCGGCAGGGGGCGCAGTGGAGCGCCGCCGCCGCCAGTTCCACGGTTGCGCTGGAGACGGCGAATTCACGGATTCGATCCGCCATGCCGCAGTCGGCGAAAAAAGCTTTTACCTTATCCAGAGACATGGTTCTCCTTGCCGGAAACTTCCGTTGTTCAAAGCTGCCGGGCGAGGCGCTCCGCCAGTTGAGCGAAGCCGGCGTCGTTCGGGTGCACCGCAACCGGCGTGAAGTACTGTTCCGCATCGTGATCGATCAATGCATCGCCGTCGATCACTTTGACACGGGGATCGGCGAGCTGCTTTACCGCCTCTTCCACCGCCCGCCGGTATTCCGGGAGCTCGAATTTGACGCTCTTCGGCCGCCATTTCGGGCCGACCCAGAGCGGCGTGATCAGCGCAACCGGCGTTTCGGGGCAGCGGCGGCGGAACTCCCGGAGAAACTTCACCACGCTGTCGGCGTATGCTTTCGGCGGCCGTCCGCCCTGCCAGTCATTGACGCCGATCATCACCACCAGCCGGTCCATCGGAATCGAGGCGATCGCCGCCGGCTGGAGCCCGGGGGAAGAGAGTCCGCCCAGGGCGGTGTTGATGATCTGCCAGTTCTTCTTCTCCCCGACCAGCCATGGATAGGTGCGGTCGATCCGGCTCGCGGTGTGACCGTGGGTCACCGAGTCGCCGTGAAAGACCACCCGGTACTGCGGACGCGGAGCCGGAGTGGCGAATTTTGCCCCGTCATTGACCTCGACGCCGTCGACATCAACCGCATCGCCGTAGGGGAGAATGACTTCGTAATCATGAAATTTCCCATCGGCGGGGAGGGGGAGCGCAACCTTCTCCGGGGCGCGCTTTGTCCGCTTCTCCCGGGAGTTGAACTGCCACTCCTCCCGCCCTCTGCCGTCAATCCGCCAGACACCGACGCCGTTGCGGGCCGAAGGGGAGGTGTGCAGTTCGTTGTAATAGAGATGGACGGTGACCGCTTTCGCATCGGTCCGGAAGCGGAGACGGGCGCCCGGATTGTCTTTGTTGTAATTGCGGGCATGTTGCAACACCCGGTCAAAGCGGACCCGCGGCTTCCCCTCCGGGGTGCGGATGACCTCCTTGTTGACGTAATCGGAGTAGCTGAGCCGGGGATCGTCCGGGCTGATGAATTCGCCGGAGACGGAGCCGGCGGCGAGGAGGAGCAGAGAAACGACGGAAGCGAGTTTCATAATGCGGATTCCCTTATTCGTTTGAAATGAATTTTTTGCGGAATGCCCCCGGGTTGGCGCCGAATTTCCCGGTAAAACAGCGGTAGAAGTAGGAGAGGTCGTTGAAGCCGGAGGCAAAACAGATTTCGGAAATGTTCCGATTGGTCCGGGTGAGCTGTTCCGCCGCTTCGTTGAGGCGGCGGATGCGCACGGAGTCCATGATGGTCTGCCCGGTGCCCGCCCGGTAGATCCGGCAGAGGCGGCTCTTGTCGATGCCGATCTTTTCCGCCAGGGTGTCGAGCCGGAACTCTTCGGCAAAATGCTTTTCGATCAGGTGGTCGATGTAGTCCACCACCTGGTCGGTGGCCTGGTGCCGGGCGGTCCGGTTCCCTTTGCGGGCGAGCAGGATCAGCAACTCCAGCAGCAGCAGTTTGAGGCGCGAACGGTAGTTTTGCGGCATCTTGTTGAATTCCCGCTCCATCGTCTTGACGATCCGCCGGATTTCCATATCGCTTTCGGTGATGTAAAGCAGTTCCCGGGGGCGGTCGTTGTTGCCGGGGTTCCAGTTCATGATCGAAAAGAAATCGAAGTCATCCTGCAGTTCATTCAACCCGTCGGTCACCAGCTCCGGCATGAAGAGAATGTTGTAGATCTCCAGCTGTTTTGACTGGATGCTGAAGGTGGTGACGTCCTCGGGGTGAATCAGAAAGATGCTGCCCGGCTGAATCGGATACCGCTGTTCGTTGATCAGCTTTTCCCCGAATCCATCAAGGATGTAGATGATCTTCCAGAATTCACGGCGAAAGCGTTTGCTCTCGTTGTAATCCTCCGGCAGATCGATCTCCCGCCGGATGTGGAAGGGAAAATCGCTGTCAAAAAACGAGTACTTGTGAAAGCATCTGGTATTTTTTGCCGGCTCTGTTCCCATTTTCCTCACCATGCTGCGCCCTTTTTACAATACCGCGGCGGAAAGAGCTTGTCAAGTTTCCGCCGCGGCTTTCGCCGGTCAGCGGCCGGCGGGAATGATCACCGCTTCGATGCCGAGTGCATCGGCGACTTTTCGGATGGTTTCGGCATGGTGCCCGATGCCGAGCGCGAAATGGTGGGTCGGCCCCTCCGCCACCCAGCGGGAAAGGAAGGTCCGCACATCCGGCAGGAATTTCCCGTGGGTGTTGGTGTTCCCGGTCGGCGGAATCGGGCCGGCGACCGATTCGCCTTCGGCGATGATGAACTTGAATTTCCCGTCCGCCTTGACCCCGATGCTCAGCATGGTGATCGGGCCGGTCTTGATGTTGAATTCCACACCGGCGCCCGAACCGGGTTTGCCGTGGTACTTCTTCAAGCTGCGGATGACCGGCCGGCGGTCGGCGATGTTGAGGTGGTGGGGGCCGTCGTGACCGACCAGCACCGTGTCGTTGGCGAAATCCACCGGGTGGAATTCCGCGAAGGAGCCGCCGATTTCGAGCCGGTCCATGATCAGCATCGCCAGACAGGTTTTGATGTCGAATTCGCCGCACATCGGGAATCCGGCGCTGGTCAGCAGCGAGTTGCCGACGATGAAGTTGGTCACCAGTTTCCGGACCGGCGAGCCGGGTTCGCCTTCGTAGTAGTAGGCGAGGCCGTCGAGCGATTTTGCCGCGATGTATTTCTCGAGCGTCACGGCGACGACGGCGGCGGTTTCGAGGTCGGCGTCGGTGAGCTTGCAGGTCAGCGGGTCGGAGACCGGGTCCGGCGTGTCGAAGAAGTCGAGAATCCGCTTCTTCATCGCCGCGACCTCTTCTCCGGCCGGATCGATGGAGCGGTAGATCGGCATCATCTGATCGGCTTCGCACTGGACGACGTGGCAGCCGAACTGGGCGGTGACGGCGGTCGGGTCAGTCTGCATGTCGAGCATCGCTTCGAGCACGTGGCCGAGGTGGCCGATGCGGGCGCGGCGCAGGTCGTGGAGCACGTGGGCGACCCGGCACCATTCGGCGAGCTGAGCATCGGCGGCGGCATCGCCTTCAAGCATGCCGAGAACCAGCGGCGGCGGTGTCTTGCCCATGCGGATCGCCACCCCGGTGAATTCCGGCACCGAGCAGAGATCGTCATTGCAGAGCTGCATGTAGGTCGTGGCGTGTTCATAATCCAGCGCGGAGAGCGGCTGGAGTGCGACAAGCACCACCGGAACGTTCATTTCACGCACGATCGCGCCGAAGGTGGCGCTGGTGGCATACGTGAGCATATCCACGAAGAGAATGTCGAGGTCCGCGGCTTTGATTTTCGGCAGTGCTTCGAAAGCGCGCTGCGCGTTGTCGACCATGCCGAAGGAGATGACTTCCACCTGGTTGGCGGCGAGCTTCTGCTCGAGTTTCTCCATTTTCTTCATCAGTTCGTCGAGCAGCCCGGGAAACTGTTCCCAGTAGGTGTCCAGACCGACTCCCATCAAGCCGGCTCGTGCGGTGAGTGGTTTTCTGCGTTCGATTTTCATTTTTCCCCCTTTTCTGCATGGAGTTGAAGATGTCTTCTGCTGCGGTATAGTATAGTTGAAAAAGTATCGTCACGCTTGGGGGGAATTTCCTCGCGTCCGTTTTTTTGCTAAAAGTCAATGCAGTCCAAAAAAAATCCATGATATGCCTCTTTTTTCGCGGTATTTGCAAAGTTTTGA
>NZ_DBEXAY010000177.1:0-8065 GCF_048170485.1 Victivallis sp.
TTCTGCGCCATGAAAAACAAATCGATCCTGGTCACCGGGGGCAGCGGCTTCCTCGGCTCTCATCTCTGCGAACGGCTCCTGGAGGCCGGCAACGAGGTCCTCTGTGTGGACAACTTCTACACCGGCGACAAGCGCAACATCTACCACCTGCTGAAAAACCCCCGCTTCGAACTGATCCGGCACGACATCACGTTCCCTCTCTATCTGGAGGTCGATGAAATCTACAACCTCGCCTGCCCCGCGTCGCCGATCCACTATCAGCGCGACCCGGTTCAGACGGTGAAAACCTGCGTGCACGGCGCGATCAATCTGCTCGGGCTCGCCAAACGGCTCGGGGCAAAAATCCTTCAGGCCTCCACCAGCGAAGTCTACGGCGACCCCACGGTCCACCCGCAGGTGGAAGAGTACTGGGGCAACGTCAACCCGGTCGGCCTCCGCTCCTGCTACGACGAGGGGAAACGGTGCGCGGAAACGCTTTTTCACGCCTATCGGATTCAATGCAATCTGCCGGTCAAAATCGTCCGCATCTTCAACACCTACGGCCCCCGGATGCATCCGAACGACGGCCGCGTGGTCAGCAACTTCATCCTGCAGGCGCTGAAAAATCAGGACATCACCATCTACGGCGACGGCAGCCAGACCCGGAGCTTCTGCTACCGCGACGATCTCGTCGAAGGACTGATCCGCATGATGGCGACGTCGGACGAGGTGACCGGCCCGATCAATCTCGGCAATCCGGGCGAATTCACCATTCTGGAACTCGCAGAACTGGTGATTGAGCTGACCGGTTCCCGGTCGAAGATCATCCGGCGCCCGCTCCCGGCGGACGACCCGAAACAGCGCCGTCCGGATACGACCAAGGCCCGGGAACTGCTCAACTGGCAGGCGGTCACACCGCTGCGGGAGGGGCTCCAGCGCACGATCGCCTACTTCGATCAGCTGCTGCGCGAAGATCCGGATTTCTGCAAGTAAAGGTTTTAATAACAGGACAAAGCTCATGATTCGAAATATTCTCTGCATCGGCGCCGGCTATGTCGGCAGTCCGACCATGGCGGTCATCGCCGACCGCTGCCCGCAATACCGGGTGACCGTGGTCGACATCAACCGCAACCGCATCGCTGCCTGGAACTCCGACGAACTGCCCATCTACGAACCCGGCCTCGAGGAGGTGGTGAAACGCTGTCGCGGCCGCAACCTCTTCTATTCGGATGACATTCCGAAGGGAATCCGGGAGGCGGACGTCATCTTCGTCAGCGTCAACACCCCGACCAAGACCTTCGGCGCCGGCGCCGGGAAAGCCGCGGACCTCCAGTATCTGGAGAAGACCGCCCGTGACATCATCGAATACGCCGATTCCGACAAAATCGTCGTGGAGAAAAGCACCCTTCCGGTGCGCACTGCGCAGGCGATGAGCCGGATTCTGCACTCCAACACCAAGGGGCTGCATTTCCAGATCATCTCCAATCCGGAGTTTCTCGCGGAGGGAACCGCCATCCGTGATCTGGAGAATCCCGACCGGGTGCTGATCGGCGGCATGGACACTCCGGACGGGCGGCGGGCGATTGACGAAATCGTCTCCATCTATGCGAACTGGGTTCCGCATGAGCGGATCATCACCACCGGGCTGTGGAGCAGTGAGCTTACCAAGCTGGTTTCCAATGCACTGCTCGCACAGCGGGTTTCCTCGGTGAACAGCATCTCCGCCCTCTGCGAAAAAACCGAAGCGAACATCGACGAGGTGACCGGCGCGGCGGGGCGCGACAGCCGGATCGGGCCGAAGTTTCTGAAGGCCGGGATCGGCTTCGGCGGCTCCTGCTTCAAGAAGGACATCCTCAATCTGGTCTACCTCTGCGGCTACTATGGTCTGCCGGAGGTGGCGGAGTACTGGGAACAGGTGGTCAAAATGAACGACTACCAGGCGCGCCGCTTCGTCGGGAACATGCTCGCCGCCATGTTCAACACCGTCGCGGACAAAAAAATCGCGATTCTCGGCTTCGCCTTCAAGGCGGACACCGGAGACACCCGGGAATCCCCCGCCATTTCAGTCTGCCGCCAGTTGCTTGAAGAGCACGCCAGAATCCGCATTCACGACCCCAAAGCACTCGGCAACGCCCGGCTCGACCTGGAGGACGCCGAAGGGGACATCACCTACTGCCCCGACCCGTACGATGCGGTCGAGGGGGCGCACGCCATCGCGGTGATGACCGAGTGGAAGTGTTTCCGGGATCTGGATTTCCGGCGGATTTTCGACCGGATGGAAAAGCCCGCATTTCTCTTCGACGGCCGCAATCTGCTCGACCATGCGGCGCTGTATGAGATCGGGTTCAACGTCTATCCGCTCGGCCGCAAGCCGATGACCCATTTTTAAGGAGGATTCCATATGAAGAGCCGGTTCTGCCCTCCTCTGTTCGCCGCACTGCTGCTGGCCGCGGCGGCGGGGTGTTCGCTGTTCCGCGGCACGATCTCTTCCGAACTGCGGGCGCTCGGCTTCCGGGCAGCCCTCCGCGGGGAACAGTGTGTTCTCACCGCAGAAAACGGCAGTACCTTGACGATCACGCCGGGAAGCAACCGGGCGCTCTTCAATGGAACGGTCATCTATCTGCCGGAACCTGCGCTCCGGGATGAAGACGGGGTCTATTCCCTGACACCGCTCACCCTGCAACGGACGGTGGAGCCGCTGCTCCGCCGCCGGACGGACAACGCCCGCCCGGTGAAATGGATTCTGCTCGATCCCGGCCACGGCGGCTCCGAACTGGGCGCAGTCGGGAAGAAGTATCAGGAGAAGGCGATTAATCTCTCTCTGGCTCTGGCCGTGAAACGCGAACTTGAGAGACGCGGCTACCTGGTGCGGATGACCCGTGCCGATGACCGCACGCTGTCGCTGGACCGGCGCGGAAAACTCACCGGAGAGCTGGGAGCGGACCTGTTTCTTTCGATCCACCACAACGCCTCGCCCTCCAATCCGAAGGCGACCGGCATTGAAACCTACGCCCTCACACCGGGCGGAGCGGCGAGCACGTCCGGCGGGAATCCGGGCAAGGCGCTGGCCGCAAACCGGTTTGACGCGGCCTCGATCAATCTGGCCGAACGGATTCAAACCCGGCTGATACAGGCGACCGGCGGACCGGACCGCGGCACAAAATATGCCAGGTTCCGGGTGCTGACGCTGGCGGAATGCCCGGCGGTGCTGATTGAAGCGGGTTTCATTTCAACTCCGTCGGAGGAGCTGGCTATCGCGTCGGCGGCCCGGCAGCAGAGGGTGGCCAGAGCGATTGCCGAGGGGGTTGCCGCCTACGACGCCTGGGTGCGCAGAAACACCTTCCGCTGACCCCTCCGGCCAGGCCGGGACGGCACGACGTACCGGCCCGGTATTCCTGCCTATTTCGCCTGTGCGGCGGGGCGGACAGCCGTAAGCGAATCCGCGAGCGTCTGTGCGGCAACCGGCGCAGACAAGTAGAGAGTGGTGCCGCGATAGTCGGCGGGATTGGCCACGGGGTTTCCAAAAAGATCCGCCCAGACCGCACCGGCCAGGCGACAGTTGAGCCGCACCGGCCGGGTATCCCCGGTCACGGCGGCGACAGAACGCTGCCCGTCACTGAAAATATGGATGGCGGCTCCCGGCAGTGGCTGAATCGACGTGACAAACCGCAATCCCTCCAACCGGCAGGTCATCGCCGAATATGCGGCCAGCATCGGATGCGGATACCCGTCCGCCCCGACCAGCGCCATGTAGTTCGGCCGATGAACCAGCGCGATGAAGCAATGCGCAGAGTACAGAAACACCTTGTCCACGCCACAAGCCAGCAGGGCGATCGTGAAACGGACGGTTTTATCGGCGCTTTCCAGATACTCCTCGTCGTTTTTCCACGGCAGGGTGTGACGATACAATCCGGCATAGCGACGGGAGAGATCCCCCACATCGTTCCCGCGGGACGCCCCCTGACCTTCGGAGAGATAGACCGGCTTGAGCGGCCGTGGCAGCGGGGCGAGTTTCCGCTGGAGCTCTTCCCACACACCGTCGCCGGGGAACCCGGTTTTCCGGTTCAGATACGTGTGGAACTCCACCCCGTCACAGAACTCATATGCCCCGGTGCGATAGACCTTTTCGCTCCAGTTGTCAAGGTCGTCCACATAGTGGGCAATTAATTTGCCCGCCGGATTGACCGCCCGGAGGTTCCGGAACGCAATCCGGGAGAATTCCGCGTATTCTCCGGCCGGGTCCTTCCCCTTGTCGAAGGAGCTGCTCCCATCCGGATGGACGATGCGGTTGACGCGCCAGCCGGCGGCAAGAGAGGGTTCGTTCCAGAAAGTCCACTCATCGATCACCCCTTTATAGCGGGATGCCACAGTCCGCACGTAGTTGGCAAAGGCCTTCCGGTCGTACGGCGCGTAATGCAGTTTGCGCTCCGGATCGTTCACTTTGTTCCGGGAGTAGTTGCTCGCCCAGGGAGGACAGGTCCCGAATTCCCCCAGAATCCGGAATCCATATTTGCGGTACATCATGAGTTCCGCGTCGTAAAAACTCCACTTGCCCGGTTCCTTTTCCAGATAGGCCCAGCCGATGTAGGGCATCCCGGCGTCATGCGTTCTGACCCAGGTGCAGCCGGCCGCCTTGACCGCGGTCAATCCGAGATCGTAGGGGTTGACGTGAATGCCGAAGGGAGAATCCGCCGGCGCTTCTTTGTCGAAGTATCGGGGGCGGTCAATCCGGGTGAGAATCAGCTCCGACACCGGCGATACCGGTTTCCCCGCCCGCATCAGAACCGCTTCGATCCGGAACTGCCCCAGAGAGCGTTTCGGCGGCAGTTGCAGTTCCACCCGGCCCTGCCGGTTCCTGCCGTCAAATCGGACGCTCTTCTGCGGCAGGCGACCGCCGTAGAGATCAAACAACGTCAGGTGCAGTTCCGCAGGCGCTGCCTCGCCGGAAATCCAGTAATCGAGCAACGCCTTTTCCTCTGAAAATTGAATCCGGGCCGACGATGCCGCTCCCGGAGCAACCGCCAGTGCAACCTCATTGGCCATCTGCATCCGATACTCCTGCGCGGAGCCCTCCACGACACGGAGCGCGTCAAACCAGAGATCCCCCTGCTCGGAAATCAGATGAAGTGCAATGCTGTCATCATCCGGCGAACTGGTGAAAGAGAGCGCCGCCCGTCTCCAGGCACCCTTCGTCGGCGGCAGGGCGGCATTCGCCAGAATCCGGCCGCTCTGCGAACGGAGCTGAGCAGAATATTTCCCCTCCCCCCGGTAGGAGAAGGAACAGGTGTTCCCCCGTCCCGGAGATGCGGTGATGAAGGGAGCCGAATAGATTGCCAGAGCCCGCCCTTTGTAATGATCCAGCTTGCCGTAGGAAAGTTTGAGCGACGGCCCTCCGGAGGGGCCCGGCTGGGCGGGATCGGCGATGATGGTGCCGTTCGCCCGCCATTGATCGAGGTTCCACCCGCTGCCGATTCCAAGCGGGAAACAGCTGTTGGCAAGAATGTTGAGCGAATTCGATGACGGCCGCTTGAGCCGGTCGTCGCCGGGAGAGGTTTCCGCAAGTTTCAGGGCGGAGAGATCGAACGTACCGGTGCCCTCGAAGTTCAGAAACAGCCCCAGCCGCCCATCCACATCACCGTGGAAGGTGAATTTCGTGCGGTGCGTCTTCCACTCGCCCCGGGGAATCCGCAAGGCGGCGACCACCCGGTACGGCCGATCCATGCGGCGGATGGAGAGACGCGCCTCTTCCGACATGCGGTTGGCAGCCAGTGCGCTCAATTCATAGGTGGTTCCCCGGGTCAACGGCGGCAGAACGGTGCGAAACCCGGGGAAGTTGGCATCGGGCACCGCCTTCTCCACCGAAAATCGCAGGTAGAAGCGATTCTGTTCATTCTGCGGCTGTGTACGAATTGCAGTTCCGGGGCACCAGTGGGTAAAATCCTCTTGCCATCCGCCGGGCAGAACGCCGTCGAACAAGCCGAGTTTCTCCGGACGGCGATCGACCTTGAACGGCTGGAGCTCTTCCGTAAAAACGGTCTCCTTGAGAATCCGCTTCCCATAGTCGTCCGGCAGTTCCATCACGGCGATCGAGCGCAAATCGAATACGCCGCTCTTGGTCAGTTCGAAAAAAAGCGCCGAGCGGTTCAAATTGAGCCTGGGGTCAAAACTTCTCACCTCGGAGACGACCTCTTCCCAGTCACCGGAACCGCGCAGTTTCACCATGCCGAATGCGCGGTACGGGGAGCCCTGCTCCCGAAAATAAAAGCGCATCCCACCGGGAACCGAACTTCTGGCCACCGCAAAAATCCGGTAACAGCGCTTCCGTTTCAGCGGCGGGAGATTGCACATGAACCGGGCCGCGGTAGGAGAAAATCCCTTCTTTTCCACCTGAAACCGCAGCCAGGCGCCATCGGCATCTTCCATGCGGCGGCTTTCAACGTCCATCCTGGTATCTCGTGCCACGGCATAGTTCTCCTTCCAGCCCCGGGGCAGGACGCCGCGGAAACGTCCGCCGCCCTGCTCGCGAAAATCCCGCTCAAACCGGGAAAGCCCCTGACTGAAAACGGAGTTCAGAATCGTCGATTCGCCATGAAGAACTACTCCGGCGAGACAAAGCATCAAACAAAAAATTCTCATCATGCCCTTATTGTTCCAGAACGAAGAAATTATTGACCTGCGCACCGATGCGCACATTGACGACGCGGAAATCCGTCATGAGAAGATTTTCCGTATGATTGTGAATGTAAGGGGGATACCGGACAACGGTTCCGGAGGTGTAGTTGAAATCGTCAATCCCCATGGTGCCGGGAATCGTCGAATACAATCCGGAAGAGGCAAGCTGCCCCTGCATCGGCACAACGAGAACGCCGTTTTTCAGCATCCTCCCCAGCCGGTTGCCGATTGTGCCGTTCTTGCTCCATGACCCGAAGTCGCCAGCGGCACCATACCAGATGTGGGTTGTTCCATAGTTGGTGAGATACCGTTCCGCGGCAGGCATCTCCAGACTCGGGCAGAAGAGAATATCCCTCGTATCGTTCCGGAAATTGTAGTGCTGCTTTAAAATGGTAATCCGGATCAGCGAGGCAAAACTGTAGTTGTCGGAGCCGCCGGAGCCGTTGATGGCGGGCAGGAATCCTTTGTTGTCATCGGCATACAGAATCAGCAACTGTCCGATGGATCGCAGGTTGGAGGCGCATTGCGTCGTGCGCGCTCGTTCCCGGGCTTTGCTCAACGCAGGGAGCATCATCGCCGCGAGGATTGCGATGATCGCAATTACGATAAGCAGTTCAATAAGAGTAAATAAGAGATTTCCGGCCTGACAAAATGGTACGGGAGTTCTACGACTCGCGTCCTTTGATGGAACCCGTTGCTGTTTCACGTTTGACCTCTTGGATTCTGCGCATTTTCCATTGATCTTTTTAGGATTTATACTATATTATACCACAAAGAAAGCGGAATTCATAGAGGAGAAAACGATTATTAGCAGGACAAATCGATACTTGCACTATCAGGAATCGCTGCCACCCTCGAGTCTGAGGCAATAACATAGCAAACGGTCGCCCCGGTGAGCAATCTCAGCAGGAGGCGACCAACTCGATCCAGATCTCGTTGATGAGATGTAACCGGGAAAAAGGCGACCGCAACAAAACAGTGACAGGCAGGACGGTGAGCACGCATGACCGGCAGTCAGACTGCAGGCACGAAATTATGCATATTTCCTGATACCGCCACTTGAAGGATATCGGGTGGTTCTGATTGAAGCAGATTCCATTTCACCCCCGTGCCGGAGCAGACAATCGCTTCGGAGTTCCGGTAACCGGGAATCACCGAAGCGATCGCGTCAGTGACGCCTGGATGTGCAGGAACGCTGCTCCCGTAAAATGAAATGCTATTTCCGGCCGGCCGGATTGACTTCGTTCTGCGACACAAAATCCAATGAACTCAACAACTGCTCCGGAGCATAGCGACCATGGAAAAAATACAGCACCCGCTTCAATTCCGGCTGGTCATCATAGGGATTCCCGTACAGATCCACGCGCCTTACCCCCGGCAATCTGCTTTGCAACAGATAAGACGCGGCGGTTTT
>NZ_DBEXAY010000178.1:0-10958 GCF_048170485.1 Victivallis sp.
ATCCATATTTTTTTCTTGAATCACCTTGATTTTTAATTTATTCAAGCTATAGTGGACAGTGTCCATTAAATTGACATTTACGGGGGGCGCTGGATATGAACATCGGGGCAGGTACGGCGGACAACGCGAGCTCTTATCGCGTCGGCACACTCAGTTACACCACCTTCGGGCTGGTGAACCTCTTCATCTGGATGCTGTGGGGCGACTTCTGCTTCAGCATGATGGAACTGTTGATCCCCAATCTGCTGCCGCTCTACCTGCGGATGCATGAGGCGCCGAACTGGCTGATCGGGCTGATCGTCGGCAGCGTTCCGGCGGCGATCAATTTTGTGGTCAACCCGATCATCAGCACCCGGAGCGACCGCACCCGGACCCGCTGGGGACGGCGGATTCCCTACCTCTTCTTCGCCACGCCGTTCGTCACACTCTTCCTGATCCTGCTCGGCTGGAGCGACGCGATCGGGGAGACGGTCCACTCGCTGCTGCTGCCGCAGAACAGCTGGATCACCGTCTCGAAGGTGGTGATCGGCTTCATCGTGGTCTTCGCGGTGGGGTTCCAGTTCTTCAACATGTTCGTCTTCTCGGTCTTCTACTACATCTTCGCCGACGTGGTGCCCCGCCCGCTGATGGGGCGGTTCATGGCGCTCTTCCGGATGGTGGGGACCTGCGCCGGGTTCATCTTCCAGCGCTACATCATCGGCCACGCCGAAACCCACATGGCCTGGATCTTCACTCTGGTGGCGCTGGTCTATCTAATTTCGTTTCTTCTGATGTGCGTCTTCGTGAAAGAGGGGGAGTATCCGCCGCCGGAGCCGCGCAAAGGCAACATGATCGGCACCTACTTCCGGGAGTGTTTCAGCCTCTCCTTCTACCGCTGGTTCTTTCTGGCGATCGCCTGTAACGACGCCTCGACCGTCTGCCGGACGATGTTCAATCTGCTCTTCGCCAAGGAGGCGCTGGGCATGTCGGTCGATCAGTTCGGCAAGATCATGAGCGTCAACGCGGTGATCAGCTTCTTCGTATTGATTCCGATGGGAATCCTGGTCGACAAGTTCCATCCACTGCGGACCTACATGGCCGGCGGCATCCTGATCGTGGCGGCGAACGTCTTCGGCTTCTTCTTCGTGCGCGACTACACGAGCTTCTACATCGTCTCGGTGATGCTGGCGCTGGTCTACGTGATCCAGAATGCGAGCAAACTGCCGATGTTCGTCGCCCTGCTGCCGACGACGCAGTACGGGCAGTTCTCGTCGGCCAACGCGATGGTGGTTTCGATCTTTCTGATCCTCGCCAACGCCGGCGGCGGCGCATTCGTCGATCTGCTGGGCTACCAGTACATCTATGTCTGGGACTTCCTCTTCACCGGTCTCGGACTTTTCGCCCTCTTCATGCTCTACTGCGGCTGGAAGAGGCGCGGCGGGCGCGAATCCTACACGCCGCCGCTGGCCGGAGAGGGGGCCTGATTTCCCGGCAGAACGAAGAAAAAACCCGGATTCTCCGCTTTTTTTTCATTTTTTTTCGATTTTTTTTGATTTCGGGGGCGCATTTTCACAAAAATGAGCTAAATTACATATTCGAGTAATGACTTGGTTCATTCAATATCAGAACAACGAGAGTGCAACATGGGTAACCTTAAGAAGAAACGGCGGAAGAAGATCGCCAAGCACAAACGCAAGAAGCAGTTGAAGGCGTTGCGGCACAAGAAGAAGTAAGCCGCCCCGGGGAATTTTTTCCCGGTAAACTGCGACGCCCGCTTCCGTTTTCGCTGATTGCGATGCCGGAAAGCGGGCGCGTTTCTTTTTACAAGCGAGGTGAATCGATGAAAAAAATCATAGCAATGGCATCCATGGTCCTGTGTTCCGCGCTGGCGGCGATGGAAACCGGAATCGGCAGCGACCAGACGAATGCGGAAAATCCGGCGCCGCCGATCGACCGCCGGGTTTCGAAGGAGGGGGCGGCGCGAATCCGCGCGCTGGAGAACTTCATCGCCGCCATGCGGAACCCGCGTTCCCCGGAACGGGCCCGCAAACTGCTCGAAGTGCTCAAAGCCGACCCGACCACGCGAGTGCCGCTGAAAGCGATTGCGGAAAGTCTCCGCTCCCGCGAGGAGGCGAAGGAGATCGCGCCGGAATTGAACGCGATTTCCGCCGCACATCCGCAGGAGCTCCCGCTGGCTCTGCTGGCGGCGGGAATCGACCGGCGGGCCGGAAATCCCCCCGCGGAACGGGCGGAACGGCTGCGGAAGACGCTGCAATCCGTCACGGCTCCGGAGAAACTCCCCCGTCAGGAGCTCAATCTCTGGCTCGCCCTCACCCAGTTCTATCTGGATACCGCGCTGGAAAGCGAGGAGTATGAAGCGGCGGAGGAGTGGATCTCCGACGCGCCCCGCCCGGTTACGCCGGAGGCGGCCGACCGCCAGATGCAGATCTTCGCGGAGTTCTACCGGGTCGCGGCGGCGCGCCTGCCGGAAGAACGCCGCTGGTTCGGTCTGCTGCCGGGGGAACGCGAGGAGTTTCTCGACCGCTACCGGGAGCTCATTCAGGAGCTTGTCCGGCGGGAAGATCAGTTCAATGCGCCCGGGCAGTACATCAGCCGGCTCGGCTTCTACGAGAAGGTCGGCGAGGCACGGGAGGCGCTCCGGCTCGCCCGGGAGTTCTACCGCAAGTATCCGTCGAAGGAGTCGCTGACGATGCTGGCCTATGCGGCGGTTGCGGTGCCGGACATTCCGGCGATGGAGGCCGCGCTCGCCGAGATGAAGAAGAGCTATCCGGATCTGGTCAAACTCGGGGAACTTCTCTACGCCGGCGGTCTGCTCGACGCGGGCGACGTGGTCCGAGCGCGGGCGCGGCTGGACCGGCTCACGGACCCGGAGGCGCGCTTTGAATTTGAGCTGCAGCTTCTGCGGAGCGAGAAACAGTTTGCGGAACTTCGCGACCGGCTCCTCGAGCGGCAGAAGAGCGGCGGCGAACTGACTCCGCTGCATTTCCAGCTGCTGTTGATGGCGGCGGAGAATCTTCGCGACCCCGCCCTGCTGGAGAAGGTGCGCAACGCGCTCGCCGCCCGCGGCGAACTCCGCCATCCGGACTACGCGAACTCGATCGGCTACGTCAGCGCGGAGCTGAACGTCAATCTGGAAGAGGCGGAAAAACTGATCCGGCAGGCTCTCTCGGTCGACGCGAACAACCCGGCGTATCTGGATTCGCTGGCCTGGGTGCTGTTCCGCCGGGGGAAATTCGACGAGGCGGATGCGGAAATCCGCCGGGCAATCCGTTTTGCGCGGCCGGGGCAGGAGATGGGCGTCCTCTACTGGCATGCCGGCGAGATCGCGGCCGCCCGCGGCAAGCGGGATGAAGCGCGCCGCTTCTATCTCATGGCGCTGGCCGAACGCGACCGGGAACTCGACCGCGCCGCCGTCGAAAAGCGGCTGAAAGAGCTGGAGTCGGAACAATGAAGTCCGACCGGAAAATTCCGTTTCTGGCCGGACTTTCGCGCCGGGGCCTGCGGGAGTGGATGTCCTCGGAGGGGCAGCCCGGCTACCGGGGAGAACAGGTGGCGGACTGGATCTTCGGCCGCGGCGTGATTCAGCCGGAGCAGATGACCAACCTCCCCGCCAGTCTGCGGCTGCTGCTGCAGGCCCGGTTTCACGCGCCGGGCAGCAGTGTAGCGGAGGTCTCCTCTTCCGAAGACGGCACGGAGAAACTGCTGATCGAACTCTTCGACGGCGAATCGGTCGAAATGGTGCTGATTCCGTCGGAGGAGCGGCTGACCTTCTGCCTGAGCACCCAGGTGGGCTGCCCGGTGCAGTGCCGTTTCTGTGCAAGCGGGCGCGACGGACTGGTGCGCAACCTCTCCGCCGGCGAGATCATCGAGGAGTTCCTGCTCGGTTCGGAACGGGCCGGGCGGCGGCCGGACAATCTGGTCTTCATGGGGATCGGCGAAGGGCTGCTGAACTACAATGAACTGGTGAAGGCGCTGGTTCTGCTGAGTTCGCCGGATGAGTTCGGCATGTCGCCGCGGCGGATCACCGTCTCGACCAGCGGCTATGTGCCGGGGATCCTGAAGTTCGCCGAGCTGGAACGGGAGTTCAATCTGGCGATCTCACTGCACGCGCCGGACGACGCGACGCGGTCGAAGCTGATTCCGCCGCCTTTCTGTTATCCGGTCGCGGAGATCATGGCGGCGGCGGACCGCTACCGGGAACTTGCCGGGCGGATGGTCACGCTGGAGTACACCCTGCTGAAAGGGGTCAACGACTCAATTCCGACCGCGCGCAAACTGGCGGCGCTGGCGCGGAGCCACCACGCCAAAGTGAATCTGATTCCGTACAACGCGACCGACACCGAATTCCAGCGGCCGGAACGGCGGGTGATCGAAGCCTTCGCCCGGACGGTGGAGGAGGAGGGCGCGCATGTGACGGTCCGGGTCGAACGCGGCGCGGAGAGCACGGCGGCCTGCGGTCAGCTCCGGCGGCAGGAGGGCTGATCCCGGAACCATTTCGGGACGCCCCGGGCACGCAGCCGGGCGACGGTCCGTTCCCGCCGGGCCCGGAGCGTTTCACACGAATCGTCGAGGCGGGGATCCCGGTAACAGACTCCGGCGGTGGAGCATCGCAAAATACCGTACTCCTTTTCCGGCAGGGGCAGCGGCAGAAGCTCTTCGCAGAAACCGGAGACGGTGCCGCCGCGGCGCCGCCCGAAGGGGATCGATTCGCCGACCTTCAACCCGGCGCGCAGCAAAGCGGCGCGGTAGGGGAAGGCGCTGCAGTAGCTCACCATGACGCCGCGGGCGTCGAGTTTCCGCGCCAGAATCCGGGTGAAGTCGAAGCTCCACAGCTCCGGATTGCAGTCGGGGGAGAAGCCGTCCTGAAAGATCACGTCGAATTTGCCGGCGGCGTCGAATACCCGTTTTCTGGCGTCGCCGGGGAGCAGCCGAACGCGGGAGCGGCCCAGCCGGAACTCGCCGGAGCGTTTCAGGGCGGCGATCATCTCCCGTTCGAGTGAATGCTCCGGGTGGAGAGCCTCCGCCGCGTCGAGGACACGCGAATCCAGTTCCAGAGAAACGATCTCCAGCGGATTATCCGCCGTTTCGGCACAGCGCAGGGCGGCGGCGGTGTTGATGCCGAGTCCGAACCCGATCTCCAGCAGACGGACGGGGCCGTCGGCGAGCCGCTCCGCGAGGCGGGCCGGCTCCACGAACTTCCGCTCCGCCTCGGAGACCGCTCCGGCGAGCGAATGGAAGTGCTGGCGGTACCCGGGGTGGTAGAGGGTGAACGAACCGTCGGCGGTCCGGATGCCGGGGAAAATCTCCCGTTCGCCGCCGCGCCGGAAACTGTCGAGGAAGAATTCCAGGAACTGCCCCTTGCTCATCCACCAGTGCGGCGTTAGAATCTGCTTCGGCTCGGCTTCGGCAACCAGCCGCATGACCAGCCAGTCTTCCGGGAGGAGCCGCAGAAATCCGGCGGCCCAGCGGGCGTACTCATATTCGTTGAGCGGAACCGGTTTCACCGGGAAATCCGGCGAGGCGAGCGGCGTCCCCCGGAGCGTCAGGAGCTGGTGGAGCTTCACCGCACGGAACGGAAGTTGAGCGAGGCGGCGGGCGGTTTCGCAGAAATCCTCCTCGCTCTCCCCGGGAAGTCCGGCGATGACGTGGGCGGCGGTGGAGATTCCGGCGTCGTGCAGGCGGCGGACGGCATCTTCGACGGCGGCGAAGTTGTGGCCGCGCCGGATGAGTTCGAGCGTCCGGTCGTGGGCGGACTGCACGCCGAGCTCGACCCACACCTCGTATTCGCGGGCAAGTTCGGCGAGAAAGCGGACCGTCTCCGGCGGCAGGGCGTCGGGACGGGTGCCGACGATGACCACCTTGAACGTGGCCGCACAGAGCGCCTCCCGGTAGAGTTTCCGCAGTGTCTCGACCGGCGCGTAGGTGGAGGTGAACGCCTGAAAATAGGCGATCCACGGCGGTTCCGCCCCGTAGCGGGAACGGGCGAATTCGACGCCGGCCCGGACCTGTCCGGCAAGATCGAGGTTCCGGGCCAGATGGCGGGCGCGGCCGCCGTCTTCGGCGCAGAAGACGCATCCGGGGCCGAAGCGGTCCGGGCGGTTGGGGCAGCCGAGCGCGAGATCGAGCGGAATCCGCTGGAGCCGCCGGCCGTACCGGGCGGCGATATCGTCGCTGAAAAACCGAATCTGCTGCATTCTTCCCTGCTCCTGATGGAAAGCTCTTCCTGCCGGACAAACAAACGGCGTCCAATATACCACCGCCTCCAGCGGATTGCAACCCCGGCGGTGCTCCTCCGTACGTCGGCGCGCGGTTCCCTCTTTTCTCAGCCGCGGAACCGGTCAAGAAACTCCACATTTCCTGTCAAAGTGATTCGTATTTCCGCCGGGAAGTGCTATTTTAGTAACAGGAAAAAATAGACCGGAGGAGTCCGGAGAGGTTCAGATTTCTATTGCGAGGTGTATTATGAAGATCGTCATTGTCGGCGGCGGAGTTGCCGCGTTCGAAGCCGCGCTTTCCGCCGGAAAGGCCGGAGTTCCCTGCGAAATCACGCTCATCTCGCGCGAGAAGGTGCTGCCCTACCGGCGGCCCGCCCTCTCCGGCATGGTCGCCGAACCGCTGCCGGATGCGCAGTTCTACATCAAGCCGGAATCGTTCTATCAGGAGAAGAAAATCGACGTCCGCCTCGGGATTGCGGCGCAGTCGATCGACTGTACGGCGAAAACCGTGCAACTTTCCGACGGGAGCGAAGTTTCCTACGACCGTCTTCTGCTGGCGACCGGGAGCCACTGTTTTCTGCCGCCGATTCCGGGGATTGATGGCAAGAACGTCCTCTCCCTGCGGGAGATCAGCGACCTGGAGGCCATCCGCTCCCGGCTGGAGAGCGGTGTCAAGCGCGTCGCCGTCATCGGCGGCGGACTGCTCGGCCTGGAACTCGCCCAGAGCCTGCTGGAGCGGGGCTGCGCTGTCACGGTAATCGAGGGCGGCGCCTCCCTTCTGCCGCGCAACCTCGACGCGGAGGCGGCCGAAGTCGCGCTCCGCGAACTGGGGAAGATTCCGAACCTGACGCTCAAATTCGGCGCGGTCGTCAAGGAGATCACCCCGGCCGGGGTCCGGCTCGAAGCGGAGGAGATTCCGGCCGATCTGGTGATGGTTTCCGCCGGGACGCGGGCGAACATCGAACTGGCCGCCGCGGCCGGGTTGAAGTGCAACCGCGGCATCGTGGTGGACAAGCGTCTCCGCGCGTCGCAGCCGGATGTGTTCGCCGCCGGAGACTGCGCCGAGGTGGAGGGGACGCTCTACGGGCTCTACGGAGCGGCGCGCGCGATGGGGCAGGTCGCCGGGAAGAACCTCGCGGGCGGTGAAGAGACCTTCCTGCCGGAGGCGTTTCCGGCCCGGCTCAACGTGTTCGGGCTGAAAATCTTCTCGGCCGGTGTTCTGAAGGGGGCCGAAGCGAAATCGGAGACCTCCTCCGACACCGGGGCCTTCCGCAAACTCTTTTTCGATGCGGCGGGGAAACTGGTCGGCTGCATCCTGATCGGCGACCTGAAGGATGCGTTGAAACTGCAGGCGGAAATCGACGCCGCTCCGGCCGGACAGGCCTGAGTCAGACAAGCGTTTTCACACTTTCCCGCTCGATCAGGAGATAAGGAACCCGGACGTCGCCGGCAACCGGTTTGTGATCGATCAGCCGGTCGAGCAGGGTGATCGCCTCCCGGGCGAGTCCGCGAAAGTCCTGCGACAGGGTGGTGTGCGCCGGGATCAGCCGTTCGCTGATTCCCGGAAACTCCATCGAGAGGACGGAGAGCTCCTCCGGCACTTTGATGCGAAGGCTGTTGAGCTGCTGCGCGACCGACAGCCCGTTGGTTTCCCCGGCCGCGATCAGCGCGGTAACTCCGCATTCGACCCAGCGGCGCAGATCGGGGAAACGGCCCTGATCCCGGAAGAAACTGAAGGCCTCCGGCTCACCCACGCCCCGCCGCCGCAGCGCATCGCAGAACCCTTCGTACCGGTGCGATGTGTAAACCCTCTCGTCGGCACGGTGGACATCGGAGATAAAACCGATCTTCCGATGCCCCTGTTGGAACAAATAATCGACCGCCAGCTCCATGCCGGCAATGCCGTCGGAACTGACCGAGTAGATGTTCTCCCGATGGCAGCTCGGCCGATTGAGACGGACCAGCGGGAAATTGCTGAACTCCCCCCAGAACTCGTTGAGATGGTCGTTGATCGAAACCGAAATCGCTCCGGCGATGGCCCGACTGCTCAGCAGTTCGAGATCTCTGCTGGAGATAAGTTCCACCCGGTACCCTTGGAGCGATATCTCCTCCAGCAGAAAGGAGAGCAGACTGCCGAGATAGCCGGAAAGGTTGATTTCAAAGATGATGAGGGCGACGGTCCGCCTTCCGTCGGCGGGCGCGAGCGGATACCCCATCCGCCGGGCCGTTTCGATCACCCGAGCGCGGGTGACCGGGTGAACACGCGGGTCGTTGTTGAGAACGCGCGACACCGTGACGTGGGAAACCCCGGCGGCCGCGCCCACCATCCGACTGGTGACCTTTTTCATGGAACTGCTCCTCTTTCCTGATTCCTGCGGCGACATCAGAACCGCACCCTGTCTTTGCCGGAACGGCGGCGCCACTCTTCCGGCGTCATCCTGAACCGTTTCAGAAACTGGCGGTGAAGATAGTTCGCCGAACGGTACCCCGCCATTTTTGCCACCTCGTCCACCGTCAGGAGCGAACGCTCGAGAATTCCGGCCGCACAGTCGAGCCGATAGCGGTTGAGCAGTTCGGGGAAGGTCCGGCCGAACTCCCGGCGCAGCAGCTGGCTGGTGCGCGACACCGAAAGGCCGAGTTCCGCGGCCAGATTCTCGAGAGAAACCCCGGGCGAGCGGAAATAGCGCTCCATCCACCAGCGGATCTGCTCCCCCCGGCCGCCGCGCGGACCGATTCCCGGCAGGAACTCCAGCCGCCGCCGGATCGAGTCGGCGAACAGCGAGCCGAACCAGAAAAGATCCGGCGGCAGTTCCGCCTCCGGGGGAGAGACCGTCTCCATTCCCCGGGGCTGAACCACCCCGCTCCACCCCGTTTCCGGCGGACGGAAGGGGCCGAGAAACATCACGCCGGCCGGAGCGTCGAACTTCATCAGCGGGAACACCGCCTCGAACACTCCCGCATGGCAGAGTTTTCCAAACGGCCGCCCCGCCGCCAGACGCGGCTGGATCAGCCGGGTATCGCACAGGACGCACCGTTCGTAACATTCGGCGCTCCGGGAACGCATCGTCTCGCAACAGGGCGCGAGGTGGTGCAGCGGCAGCTCCTCCGGTGCCGCCAGCGCGGTGATCTCGCCGGTCAGGTCGTGAAATGCAACCCGGCAGTTCAGCCGCTTCTCGAACAATGTGATCTCTTCGCGCAGATTCATTCCGCCTCCGATGTGGATATTTATATAATAATTGCAGAAATGGAAATTGTCAAACCGAATGAATTCTCTTATACTATAAGAAAAGCAAAATTCATGGAGGAAGACAATGGAACAACTCACCATTCATAGGAACATTCCCGTCAAATACACCGCTGACCTCTGTATTGCAGGTGCCGGCCCGGCGGGGATCGCCGCCGCGGTCACCGCCGCCCGCCGGGGAGTCCGCGTCCTGCTGATCGATCATCTGGCGATGCCGGGCGGCATGAGCACCGCGGCGCTGGTGCCGGTCTTCATGCCCTGCTCGGACGGGGTGAACTTTCTCGCCGCCGGGTTCGGCAGCGAGGTGATCGACCGGTTGCAGAAGTTCGCCGCCCGCCGGAATTTCGACAGCGGTCTTGCCATCAACGCCGAACACCTCAAGCGCGTCTACGACGATCTGCTCGCGGAGTCGGGGGTGAAGCCGCTCTATTACACCCGCCTGATCGACGCGGTGGTGGAATCCGGCCGGATCGAAGCGCTCCTGTGCAACGGACCGAGTGGAAATTTTGCGATCAAAGCACCGATTTTCATCGATGCGACCGGCGACGGAACCCTATCGGTCATTGCCGGTGCGCCGTTCGAGTTCGGCGGCGAAAACGGCGAGGTGATGCCCTCCACCCTCTGTTCGCTCTGGGCGGGGATCGACTTTGCCGCCTACCGGGCGGGAGGGGCCTTCAGCCACAACGACGACAAGATGCTTGCGAAGCTGGAGGAGGCGTTTCAGCGGGGGGAACTCTCGGTGCCGGACTTTCACCACACCGGTGTCTTCCGGGTCTCCAACGTGGCCGCGGTCGGCAACATCACCCATGTCTTCGACGTCGACGCCACCGATGAACAGTCGCTGACGCGCGGCGTGATCGAAAACCGCCGCCTGCTGGCGGAGTATGAGGAGTTTTACCGCCGCCAAGTCGCCGGATTCGCCGAAGCGGAGATCGTCGGCTCCGGCTCGGTGCTGGGCATCCGGGAGTCCCGCCGGATTCTGGGCGATTACGTGCTCAACCGCGACGACTACGAAGCGCGGCGCGATTTCCCGGACGAGATCGGGCGGTACAACTTCCCGGCGGACATCCATCCCCCGCGGCCTGGCAAGGAGGAGGTGATCGCCCACAAGAAACTGTTCCGCTCCTTCTGCTGCGGCAGGGGGGAAAGCTACGGCATCCCCTACCGGACCCTGCTGCCGCGCGGCGTGGAAAACCTGCTCACCTGCGGCCGATGCGTCAGCTGCGACCGTCATGTGATGGCGTCGCTCCGGGTGATCCCGGGCTGTTACATCACCGGTCAGGGAGCCGGCATGGCGGCAGCACTCGCTGCGGCCGCCGGAACTGTTCCGCGCAAGATCGACACCGCCGCGCTCCGGAAAGAACTTCGTGGAATCGGCGCATTTTTTCACTGAGAAAAGAAGGTCTCCGCCGCCGGGCTGCGCTTGCGCTGGCCCGGTATTTTTTTGAGGAGGAGCGAAGCGGTTTGCTCGGGAAATCGGCTTATGTAGGGGGGAAACA
>NZ_DBEXAY010000179.1:0-5251 GCF_048170485.1 Victivallis sp.
CGGGGGGTGTGGACACGCGTAGACGGTCCCCTTTCGTACCTCGAATCTGAAGGAGGTGCAATGGTGAAATCTACCTGGGGGGTCGTTCTGCTTGCCGCCGCCGCCATGGGTGCGGCTGCAGCAGAAGAGGCGCCTGCCGTGAAGCTGCTGCGGAGTTATTCCCAGATGAACTACCCGGTGGCTCGCAAACTTGCCGAAGAACACCCGGAGCTGCCGGAATCCCGGCTGGTTTCCGGACTCTGCGATCTGTATGACCGCGCCAATCAGAAGATTGAAGCCGGTCAGACCAAACTTATGGAACTCTTCATGGATCAAAGTGTTCCGCTCCGTTACCGGTTGCAGGCTGGGCTTTCGCTGGCCCGCACTTCTCAGCTCATGAAGCAGCGCCGCGACATCTACGGAACGAAGGGCGACAAGTACGAGCACGACGAGATCTACGAAAAGATTCTCAAACTTGCCCCGGGTACGCAGGCGGCGCGCGACGCCTTCTTCTACATGATGCGGGAACATATGGAGTCGCCGAAGAGCTCCGAAGAGATGTTCAACCGGGTCGAACAGTTCATCGCCGACTTCAAGGGGGACCGGAAGCTGCTGCCGCCGATCCACCTGCTGGCCGAATATGAATACATCAACATGCGCAGGGACTACCGGACCGCAGTCCGCCATCTGATCGACGGGTATGAACTCGGTTTCGCCAATCCCAGCGAGGACCGTTCGGCGCTCTTCCGCATCGGATTCTTCCTCTACAAGAAGGTGGGGGATCTGCCGCTGGCGGTCAAATACTTCAACGAGTATCTCAAGAAGTATCCGTTTTCCGCCCAGGCCGTGGTTGCACAGCGGTTTCTCAATGAAATCAAAGCAAAAGGCAAACAGAAATGAGCAAGATCGATGATGAAGTGACCTTCGGCAGTAAATTCCAGAAGGTCGGTGTCTGGCTCGCCGTCGCCTTTTTTATCCTTTCGGTGATCATGGTGATCCGGAACCACGGCGGCATGACCGTCTTCTCGCCGGACACCAAGGTGCTGACCTTCGCGCACTGGCAGCTGGAGGACGGATTCCGCGAGGGGTTCGAAGAGGCGATCAAGATCTATGAGAAAGAGAAGGAGCGCCAGGGAGTCAAGGTGCGGGTGCGGCAGGTCGCCGTGCCGGTGCGCGGCTACTCCCAGTGGTTTCTGACCCAGCTGATCGGCGGTGAGCCGGCCGATGTGCTGGAGCTTACCGGGAACTCCGATATCCACAACCAGTATTTCACGCCGCTCTCCCCGTTTATCGGAGAAAAGAATCCGTGGAACAAGGGAACGCCGCTGGAGAATTACAGCTGGCGCGAGAGTTTTTCCGACGATATGCTCGCCGCGCTCGATCTCTCCTACAGCGAGTTCTTCGGCGTCTGCCTCTTCGCCTCCACCACCCGCGTCTACGTCAATGTGGACCTCTACAAGAAGGCGGTCGGCACGGACAAACTGCCGGAGACCGTCACCCAGTGGCTGGATACCTGCGAGAAGATGCGCGAATACGGGCTGCGGCACAACCGCCCGATCATTCCGATCGGCGTGCGCGGCTTCGACAAGGGGACGCTCGGGCAGCTTTTCAGCAACTACACGTCGCAGCTGTGCAGCGGGCTCTCCGATACCGGAAACGACTTCGGCTACGGGGTTGCGCAGGGGACACTCTTCCGCCAGATCAACGACGGCGAGCTGGATAAGGAGGTTCTGCTCCGCCCGGTCGAGCTGGTCACCGAAATCGGCCAGTACTTTGCGGACGGCTTCCCGGCGATCGACCTGGAGCAGACCAAATACCTCTTCTTCTCCGGCAATGTCGGTTATTTTCTCGACGGCAGCTGGAATGCGTACAGCATGGTCAACAACTCCCCGTTCCCGGTGAAGATCATCAACATCCCGGTGCTGGCCAAGGATCACCCGCTGGGCAAATACTCCTACGGGCGGATCACCGAGCTGGGCAGCGGCATCAGCGGCAAATTCGGCATTCCGAAGAAGACGAAACACTTCGATCTGGCGCTCGATTTCCTGCGGTTCATCACCAGCTACAAGATCAATCAGCTGACGATGGTGGAACACTGCAAGTGGCTCTCGTCGCTCAAGAAGGTGAAATATACCGGCTTGATGGAGGCGCTTGAACCGATCACCAATACGCCGAACACTGCCGTCGCTACGCCGTTCAACACCGGCGTATACGGCACCCGCAAGACGCTGCAGCGTCTGGAGAACATCATCATCGCCAATCCGCCGAATCCGAAGGAGGCGTTCTGGAACGATTTCCTGTCGGTCCGCAACTTCCTCATCGACGAGATCAACGAGAACAATCTCGGCGTGATGCGGACGCTCTGGAGCATGGACGGCACCCGTTCCGCGCTGGCATTCAGCGAATGGACCGGCGACGTCTCTCCGGCCGACATTCAGCTGAGCCGGATGCGCGGAGCGATCAACCTCGAAGGCATCGTCAGCCGCTACCGGGCCGCCCAAAACAACGAGACACTGGTGCATGAACTGGGTCGATTGAAGGAATACAACGAAAATGGCAATTGAAGTATCGGTAAAAAAGCTGCGCTATTACTGGCCGGTCTATCTCCTGATCGTGGTGCCGCTCGGCATGGTGCTGCTGTTCAACTATCAGGTGATTTTCAACGGTATCTACCACATGTTCTACCGGTGGGACGGCGACACCGTCGAGGAGTTCATCGGGCTGGATTACCTACGGCGGGTGATGCTCGACCAGGATCTGCTGCGAAGTTTCTACGTGGTGGGGATCTTTGTGGTGGCGAATGTCGTCAAAATGATTCTGCCGATTCTGGTGGCGGTGGTGCTGCATCACGTCATCAACGACCGGATCGGGTATCTGTACCGGATTCTCTTCGTGATTCCGATGATCATCCCCTCGATGGTCGGAATTCTGATCTGGAAGTATTTCTACGAGCCGAACAGCGGCATCCTGAACGGGTTGCTGCGGTTGATGGGATTCATTGCACCTACGGAAACGGTGCAGTGGCTCTCCGACCCGTCGCTGGTGATTCCGTCGCTGGTGTTCATGGGGTTCCCGTGGGTGGGCGCATTCGGCGTGCTGATCTATCTGGCCGGACTTCAGGGAATCAGCGAGGACATCTATGAAGCGGCGGACATCGACGGCGCCGGTCCGCTCACCGTCTTCTGGCGGATCGAGCTGCCGCTGATCATGACGCAGGTGCGCATCAATCTGATTCTGATGATTATCGGCACGATTCAGAGCTGGGAGAACATCTACCTCTTCCTCGGCATCGACGGCGGTCCGGACGGGATCGCGACGGTGCCCGGTCTGATGATCTTCCGCGAAGCGTTCTCGCGCGGCCTCTTCGGTTACGGCTGTGCGATCGGGTTTGTCATCTTCCTGGTGACGCTGGTGTTGACGCTGATCAACAACAAATTCGTCCGGGTAAACAAATAGGAGTGTTGAGCAATGGCTCGTGTAGTTCGATCGAAATTTGTGGAATTCTGGAAGCACGTCTTCATTCTCATCATTCTCTTTTTCGCCTTCGTGCCCTTCTACCTCATGCTGACGATCTCGCTGAAGGACAATCAGCAGTTCGCCCGCAACCCGTGGTTCCCGGAACCTCCGTTCCACTGGGCCAACTACGTGTACGGCTGGGAGCAGATCGGCGGAAAGATCTTCAACACCGCCTTCATCGCCATGTCCACGACGGTGCTGACGCTGGTCTGTGCGGTGGTCGGCGCCTTCTTCTTCGCCCGCTACCGGATGCCGGGGTCGAAGTTCCTCTTCGGCATCTTCGTCATCCTGATGATGTATCCGGCCGTGGCGAACATGGTGCCGATGTTCAAACTGATCACCTCGCTCGGGCTGTACAACACCCATTTTGCGCTGATTCTGCCGGGCATCGCCGGCGGGCAGGCGTTCAACATCTTCGTGCTGCGCAACTTCATCGAGGACATTCCGCAGGATCTTTTCGACGCGATCGAAATTGACGGCGGCAATACCTTCTACCAGATCTGGCACGTGGTGGTGCCGATGTCGATGCCGATTCTCGGCACGCTGGGAATCCTCTCGATCATCGGTCAGTGGAACAACTTCGTCTCCCCGCTGCTCTATCTGCGCGACACCAACTTGCAGACGATCGCGGTGGCGCTGCTCCACCTGGAGGGCGAATACACCAAGAACTGGGGGCAACTGATGGCAGGATACACGATCGCCTCCAGCCCGCTGGTGATTCTGTTTATCTTCTGTATGAAGCTCTTTATACGCGGTCTGTCGTCAGGCGCGGTCAAAGGGTGAGAGAAGCAACTCCCGGGAGGAAGCGGTTCTGCCGCTTCCTTTCGTTTTTATATTGCTTCAGCGCAAAAAAACTACCGGCTGTGCCGGTATGTAGCCGAACAGCTTCAGCTTCAAGGCGAGAAAAGAAATTCCGTGCTATAGTAGTCGATTATGCAAAAGCCAGATGCGAGAAGGAAAAACCTTTTGAGGAAAGGTTCTTTCCTTCTCGCGCTCTTCCTTTTCCAAACCTTTTTGAACCGCCTTGATTCAATGGGTTTACCAATTGAATCAAGGCAAGCTTGAAAAATTGGTACAAAAACAGGGCGAATGCCCGCATCAGTTTCCGGATATTGAATCCGGCCGCGCACCTGCCTTCATAATTGTGACCGCGATAACCAAGATCACAAATCGCCATTTCCGGTTCAAATCCAAGGATTTTTGACGCTTGCTGCAAAGCGGATTTCAGAGTATGTCCATCGTAGGGATTTCCCGGATACGCTTCCGCTCCCATGATCCAGTTCGCTTTTGCCGAAGTCACCAAACCCACTTTGGTTCCGAACTCAAATTTCTTATGCGCTTTGCCCTTGCCGATGCATTCAACCTGCGATTCATGAATGAAATAAAGCTTCTTTTTATCGCTTTTTTTCTGATTGAAAAGGCGTTCACCAAGGTCGAGCAATTTTTGCAGTTCCATGTCTGGGGCGGTCATTTTCCGTTTGATGTCCCGAAGAACTCGGCCAAGAAAAGTTTTCAGTTGTTTCGTCGCTTTTCTCGCACGCTTGAACTGATTGGCTTTCGCATAACCGCTTTGGCTGCGCAAAACCTTTTTCCCGATTCGTTCGTAGGTCTGCCGCAACTCAATACCGTTTTTACGTGCGGATTTTACCAGACGTTCACGCAATCGGTCGTAAAGTCGGGCATCGGTTGGATAGCGGACGGCTTTTTCCTGAACGGTGCTGTCGACATTCACCCGGGTCAGTTCCGATTTCTTGAT
>NZ_DBEXAY010000180.1:0-9036 GCF_048170485.1 Victivallis sp.
CCGTGCTACCTCGTCGCCGGCGGCGGGGATGTACGCGAGCTGGAGGGTTTCTAATCCACTAGGGTGGGATGGGGACTGTACCCTCACCGTTATAGGATTCATCCGCTACAAATGTTTCTAATCCACTAGGGTGGGATGGGGACCCGTGGCTTTGAGGCCGCAGATCAGTATTTCAATACAATTTCCAACGTTGCCGTTGATGAAAGTTAAACCGCTTGATAATATAGTGTTGCTGTAAAAAAAATCAACTTGATTCGGTTTTCAAACAACTCGAATATCCCAGAAAAACAATATGCTCTTTCTGTCGGTATTCAATCATGCAATATTTTTACTGTCAACAAATTAAATATGATATTTCTTGCTCCGGACGATTGTTCTCTGTGATAGTCATATGATGTTGGATATGTTTCCTTTCATCTCTCCCAGTTGCTCGCGCCGGAGCAATTTCTCGCTTTCAACGGAATACAAAGTAATATGGCTGTCTGCCGCACGAGTTTCATTTAATAGATTCTTGATTTTAATGAATTGTGAATAGGTGACATTCCCTTCAAAAACCGAATTCTGATTCCAGAAAAGATACTTTTTCAACAACTTGTGCAATTTGACGCAGTTGTCATGTTCGGTGTCATATACGATAATGAGGTACATTTCAGTATTCGATCCGATATGGTTTGTATTCCCTGCCTTCCAACAAATAATTCACCAGCTTGTAGCAATCCAGCCGCAACAGCTGACGATACGATACTGAGCGGTTCAATGCCGGACAATGGACTGTCTGACGCAGCCCCTGATCCCATTCCTGAAGAATCTTCTGTCGCGCACCATCTGTCAGAAGAAAACCATTGCTGTATTTCCGGAAGTCTTTGTCCCCAACCATCCGACAGCCCCAGAGGCGGAACAGCAGGCGATCCACCAGCAACGGTTTGAATGGCTCCACCAGATCCAACGCCAGAGAATACCGGCGCGTCTGAGGCGTATGAAGATAGGAGATTCCGGGATAGAGTGCCGTCCGGTACAACTCGCTGACGCAGGCGGTATAAAGCAGGCTGTTCAAAAAGGAGAGCAGCGCATTCAAGGGATTATCCGCCGGATGATAGACGCGTTTAAACGGTGCCGCTGGATTGCCCAGCCACACGGGCCATGCCTGATAATAGATCCGCCGGACGTTTCCTTCCAGCCCCATCAGCTCTTCCGGTGCAGTCCGGTTCGACAGCTCTCCGGAAAAACGACGGATTGTTTCAGCCGCTTCTTCCAGACCGCCCTTCCGGCGTTGGTAGTAAAGCACGATTGACCGGATGTTGTGAAATGTCGCTTCCAGCAGGGTGCGACAGATGGCAAGACGCTCTTCCGGGGTTCGGTATGCTTCTCCCTGGCGGATCACCAGATCGCCGCTGAGTTGTTCCGCGTGAGGAAACAACGTCCCGGTATGGTGCCCAAACCAGTTGAAGAAGTGGATCGGGATCTTTCGACTGTTCAAAAAGTTTATCAACTTGGAGTTCAGCGTGATTTCCCCGAAAACGTAGACCGCGTCCACACTCTCCACCGGGAGAAAGTGAACTGCTTCAGCCGGTTTTTCATCCAGCGCTTCCTCTTCCTGTTCCGGCGGCGTTTCTTCCGGCGGCAGTGCGGTTTTCTCGAAACGCAACGTATTGTCATGGCGCCGTAAGCGGCCGGACTTGGTCAGATAAAGGTTCATAGAAAACAGAGCTCCTCATACGCACAACGTCTGCAGTAAGAGCGACGGATTGCCGCCGGTAACGGACCGGCAAGCAGCCGTTCACACGCGTCCCGATCGCTCTCCACCTGCCGTAAAGCGGCTTCATCCCACTCCACCGTCACGGTTTTCCGTTTCCCGGGATAGTGGAGTATCGCCCGACTGGCCCGGATTCCGCGGGCGTTGAGATAATAGAGATAGTAACGCACTTGCGCCTCATCCCCGCCACCGGGAGCTTCCCCGTGTTTTGTTTCATGAATAACACCGTCTTTGAAGTCCGCCCAGTCAAGCACCCCGGCCTCGCCGATGGGAATTTCCTTCTCTTCGCGGGAAAAACTCGTCTCTCCGAGCAAGGCTCCCAGTTGAACGAGATCGTTCTCGTGTTCCAGACGGATTCCGTGGCGGAACAGCCAGAGTTTGCGGGGGCAGACATGCAGGTAATTGAGATCGGTGCCGGTAAGCTCCACGGATTTTCCTCCATCATACAATCATCGCTGCCGCCAGATAGACCGGCAGCTCGTCGGGATACGAAATCCGGCCGACCGGTTCCCTCAGGCCGAGTTCCGGAAGTACGGCGGAGGCGGGAGCGATTTTGCGATCGTTCACCAGTGCCAGAAACTGTTTCCGCTCCTCCGGGGTGCTGCTGTCGGTCGCGATCTTTCCGTTTAATTTGGAGAGCTGATCGAAAATCTCCTGCGATTCGACGAGGACAAGTTCACGGCCCCGCTCTTCTCCAAAGAGTTCCGCCACCCACTGCGTGTTTTCAAACGTGCAGCCGAGCGTCTGCGGCGAAAACGCCGGAATCGAAAGCCATTTCTCCATGAGGCCGGAGGCGGAAAGGCGGGCGAACACATTTCGTTGAATTTCGGAGAGTTTCGCCGACAGGTCGGAGTCGCGCAGAACGGTGTCCTCCTCCCATTTCCGGAAGAACTCCTCCTCCTGCTTCAAGAATTTCAACTCCTCCCGGTAAATCCGGTCGAAGGGCGGTGTCTTCAGCCGGAGATCATGATTCTGCTGAACCTCCAGCAGCCGGGTCCGGGTGCTGAAGCCATCCTCGTCAACCAGCGCAAAAACCTTGACTTCGCACGGCTCGGCCCTCCCGTTCCGTCCGACCCGGCCGCCCCGCTGAATCGTTGCCGCCAGCCCTTGAAAATCGATCAGGGCCGCATCGAAATCCAGATCAACCCCGACTTCGATCATCTGCGTGGAAATCAGTGTGACCGGACGACGTTTCATTGCTTCCCGGCAGCAGAGAATCAGTTCCCGGCGCAATCCCGGCGGCACCAGTCCGTCCAGCCAGACCACGAGACGACCGGTTCCCGGCCGGCGCAGCTCCTCCAGCTGCTCCCATGGGGCAAACGGCAGCTGGAAAAATTTTCGCAGCGGCCAGCTCCCGGCGCCGATCAGATTGACCACCACCAGCAGATTCCGGGTGTCGGCGGCGTGGAATGCTTCGATCTGTTCCCCCAGCTCTGCGACGGAGAGTTCCCCCAGCGAGCGGTATATCCGCCGTTGATCGATCTCCGGTGCCCGGTAAACCGGCAGACTCTCTGCGGCGGGAATGCGGCGGGAGTCCTCCAGATCCCAGAAAGGAAAGGGTTCCAGCGGCGTCGCCGATCCCAGAATGAATCTGCAATGGCACCGCCGGGCGTATTCCCGCGCCATCCGGAAGAAAAAGGGCAGAATCATCTGCGGCAGTTTGTGAAACTCATCCAGAATCACCACCGCGTCACGCAGGCCGAGACCGCGGATGCAGCGGTTGCGGTCGGGGTGGCACATCGCCAGCAGTACCTGATTGAAGGTCGTGACATTGTAGGAGTGTTGAAACGGATGCTGTTCAATCTCCAGCGCCTCGGCGTCGTCGCCGTTGCCGTGCCGATTTTCCGGAACTGCGGCCGGGAAGGTGTGGCTCTCCCGCCGGCGGCAGTTCCAGATCTGCGCGTCACAGCCGGAGAAATAGTCCTCGAAAACCTGATCCGCCACCGAGACCTGCGGTACGGCAAAGACAATCCGCCGGAATCCATCCCGTTTTGCCAGCTGTTCCGCGCCGCGCAGCATCGCCTCGGTTTTTCCGAGTCCGGTCGGCGCATCGATGAAGTAAAAAATTCCCTCCGTCGCCGTCACCTTCAAAAACGACTCCCGCAGAAGAATGCGGAGCTTCGCCACCGGCGAGTTGCCGGAAAAGGAGCGTTCCGGACGAGGACGGAATTCCTGTTCCGGAAAGGCGCTCCTCCACGATTCAACCGCCGCCGCCCGGCCGGACTGCCGTGCCGCGGAACGGTGATCCTGCAGGCACATGCGCCCCAGCAGAGAACGGCTGTGCAGACAGGCCTGCAGCCGGAGTTCCGGGGGGAGCGCCGCGCCGCACTCCCGGTTGAACTGCACCCGCGGTTCGCGGGAGCTCCGCGGGGCGATCTCCTCCAGGCAGCGCCATGCCTTTTCCAGAATCGTTTCCGGCAGTTCCGGAAGCAGTGATGCGATTCCTCCGTCGCGGTCCAGGGCGAACGCCTTCGCCTGAGGATCACCCGCAATCAGCGCAAGGCTGTCGAGTTGTGCCGTGCCGAGCTGTTGCAGCGCGGTGTGGTGCGCCGCGGCGGTATGAAGCGCGACCAGACTCCAGTACGCGGCGTTGTCTCCTCCGCGTTCCAGCAGCAGAAGCGCGGCAAAGAGGCCGCCCGCCGCCGCGTGCTGGTGGGGCGAGGCGGAAGCGGCGCCGATGATGTACGCCTGCCACGCCTTCGTCGCCTTCCCGAGATCGTGACAGGCGCAGATAATCCGCTCCTCCGGCGTTTCCGCCGCCGTCATGACCTCTGCGAGGTGTTCGCGCAAATCGGAGTCGATTCCGTGGCTGAAGAGCTTCAAGAGACCGCCTCCGCTTTCCGGACCCAGCCGCGCACAAACGGAGTTTCCTGCCGGATGCCGGGGTTCTCCGGCGTCGGGTAGATCCAGTATCCGTCGCTCTCAATCCGCTCAAAGCACTCGTTCGCGTTGACGATGTGCCGGGAGAACGGAACCGCTTCCCCCAGAGGAATTCCGTTGACGTGAAACGCCCAGTCTGCACTCTCCGGCAACTCTCCGGCAATCCGCACCTTCCGCACGATCGCCCGGCAGAAGGAGGCGCCGAGCGCCAGCGGGAAGGCCGGCTGCCGCAATGCTTCCGCCAGTTTCCCGGCTGCCGGTTCGGGCAGGCGTACGGCGACCTCGTACGCCGGATTGTGAATCACCTGTTGCTGAATCCGCAGATTTTCCAGCTTGCCGATCTCCTTGCAGCCATTGACGTTCCAGGGGGCGCGGACCGGAATCCCTCCGATCCAGCGGCAGGCGACGTGGAAATCGTTCTCCTCCTCCCAGGCGAGAAGCTCCGGCGATACCGGCCACGGCAACCCCTTTTTATCCAGCTGTTTCAGGAGTTTCGCATCCGGCGCCTTGGCCGCGGTGGAACGGGGAGAGGCGAAGCCGAGCGCCGCCCCGCAGATTCCGGCCAGATTGCCCGGCGCCGGGCCGAGGCAGGAGTAACTGCCCATCGAGTCGTAGACGTTGCGCCACAACGCCATATCTCCGGCAAGTTCAAAGATCAGAATGCTCATGCTCCGGCTCCGGGCAGCGGCACCGGGAAGTTGGCCGCCTGATGTTTGAGGAATACAGTTTGGTCGTTGCAGTTCCAGCCTGCCAGGTAACCCGGCAGCAGGTTTTCCAGCGCGGCGACGGCGCCGGAGTGGCTCTTGATCCGCTTCTCCTCCAGCAGATCGTAGAGCGAGGCGGGATTGGCGTAACTCACTTCGCCGGTCGGCAGCCAGCCGACGAGGAACTGAGCGAACTGCGAACGTTGAGTGAAAGAGGGATAACGGTCGCTGGAGTAGGCGCGCCACATCCCGTTGGCCAGCGCTTCGATCCAGCGGGCCGCGCCGTTGTTCTGCCAGTCGATCAGTTGATTGCCGGAGGCGTTGATCCGCAGCATGTTGAGATTGATCTCCCACAGGGCGAGGAAGAAGCCGTATTCGAGAGAATCGACGGTGGCCGAACCGGCGGAATCCTTGACGCGGTTCTCCTTGTCCAGCGTCGGGAATGCGTTGTTGCGCCCGAGGGAATAGATTTCGCAGTCGTGAAACGTCACCGGGCGGAACAGGGTGTTGACCGCATTGGTGACGTTGAAATTCTCTCCCTTGACCGCGTGGACGTACCCGAAAAGCGGCAGATCCAGCGTGTTGTACAGCGCGTCATGCATATCCGGCTTGCTGATTCCGGCGGCCTCGCGGATCTTCTTGAGCCGCAACTCAAAGTTGCAGGGGTTTCCCGCTTCGTCCTCCTTCTCGTAAAAGACCGTCTCCGTCCCATGCGGCAGATGTTCCGCCACGGCGTAGGCTTTGAGGCCGCGGCGGACGTGGTGCTTGATGTGGACGTCGCTGGTGAACACCTGACCGGTTTCGTCGTTCATCCGCAGTGTGCTGCTGTACGGGTCGAGATTGGGACGCGCCTGAATGGCTTCAAACCCGAACAGAAGATAGGCGTTGCCGGTTGCGGGGAGCGTGGAGTTGACCTTAATCATGTTTCACCTCTTTGTTGTCATCCGATTTTTTCTCGTAGTAGACCATACCGCAAATCAGGCCGGAATTGAACGCATCCCGGCGGCTTTCCGGCAGCAGCGAACGGAGGAACGGCAGCAGACGGCAGTTGAAAAGCTGCTCTTTCTCCAGATTCATCAAAAGGCCGATTCCTTTTTCGAACACCCGGAAGAGCTCTTCTCCGCGCAGGCGTGACGGCTGCCGCCCCTGCGTGGCGGAGAACGCACGGCCCTGCTGTTGTACGGTCCAGCAGAGGTCATGAAGCAGCATGCCGGTCAGCGCGCCGCGCGCAAAGAGGGCGAAATCCTCTTCCGGAACGCCGGACCAGGCCATGCGGAGAAAGTTCTCGAATTTCGTCTTTTCTTTCTCTCGCAACAGCTCATGCGCTTCACCAAGCAGCGATTGCAACGTGGGGGGATGGATGGAACTTTTCATGCCGAACACTCCTGTTGTTATGCCGTCAAAGTTTTCGATTCTGGCCAACTCCATTTGAAATTCATTCTCTTTCAACCGATTGGGATCTGTCCGGGCGACGGCGATCAGGTGTTGAAGCCGGAGCAGCTTGCCGACCACGCGGAAATAACTGCACGCCCCCAGATCGTCGATCAGCTGTTTGCCGGACTGGTTTTTGCAGAAACGCTGGAAATTCAGAAACAGCTCACGTCCGGAAATCAGCCTTTTCTGCAACGCCAGGGTGAAGAGTTCGGTCCAGTAGCGGTAGACGCTCGGCGTGTCGCCCTGCTGCCCGGTCAATGCCTGTTTCATGTACCCCACCACGGCATACTGCAGATGGGAGTTGACGAGTTCCGCGTTGAGCATCTGCCAGTAGTCCAACGAAACCGACGGGACGATCTCCTGCACAATGCGCTTCTTCTTGGTACTCCCTTCCAGATGGGTCAGAAAAACCGTTGCGGAGTATGGCGTCGGCAGGATGTCCGGCGGATGTGCCAGAAGCTCTGCCTGATCGTCATTCCCGGCGGACCCGGATTTCTGCTTTTTCTTCTTCGCTTCGAAGAACAGTCTTTTCCTGGCGTTCTCCCCGTCGATCACCTCTTTGAGCACGCTGTAGGGGCAATCTCCTTCCGGAAGGAACAGCAGAGAGGAGGTGTCGGGCGAGGGGGCGACATTCACACGGTATTCCAGCTTGTTTGCCCACAAGCCGCGAATGGCATGGATGGAGCTTTGCGGAATGACTCCCATCAGGCGGTGGAATTCGGATTCGCGGATCGCATCGAGCTTGTACTCTTTGCCGAAGGCATTGCGACCGAGACCGCTGCCGGATTGAAACTCTTCGGCGACCAGCTCCAGATCGGCGACCTCCGGAGGCGTGAGGAAGTGCATGATTTCACGCGAACGGGCCACATCGATGCCCAGCGCCTCCAACGCCTCGCTCTCCCCGCCGCCCGCCCGGAGCCAGTGCACAAGATGTTTTCCACTGCTCAGACGGCAGATGCTGATCAAGGGCCACTGGCCGCGCGGTGCTTTGAACTTGTACCAGGCGGTCGGGAGTTTTTTTGTATTCGCATTTTCCATCATCGCCTCGAAAGCGGGAATTTCTTCCCTCAGCCGGGCGGCGACCTCCGGATCGAAGGTTTCGAGCCATTCGAGAAAACCCCGCGAATAGCGAAGATAGATCGCTGATTTTGCCACGCCGCCGAAGTTGGGATCGCCGCCGCTGAAGAATGTGGAGCTGCCGCTGTACAGAGGGCGTTCCCCCAGAGAGGCGCCCGAGGCGTAGAAATCCCGCCAGCTGCCGTTGAATTTGGTGCTCCCGTCCGGAGTGTCATCGTAGTGGAGGAGGTCGCTAGGGACCATTCCGCCGGCGACGATCTCCCAATGGACAGCCTTTCCGTCGATCGACGGCTCCGCCACATAGACCTCTTCTTCCGACGGTCCGGCGTCCAGATCATAGAGCCCCTGTGCAATTGTCTCGTCAATTCGTTTCAGCAGCATGTCGAGTTCCTCCCGAGTTCCATCAGGCCCCAGCCGCTGGAGTTGAGTGCCCCCAAGCCCGCGGACCAGATCATCCGGTGGACCGCTTCCGGCGCTGTGATCCGCACTGGTGCACGGAAACCGCGGACGTTTACGCCCTTGAAACGGATCAGGCGTGTCCGGTATGCGCGCGTCTCCGAAAGCGGCAGAAATTCAACCTGAATTGGCAGTTGCGACACCGCTTCCGCCGTCAGGTTTCCGATCGACAGGATGTTTTCGAACACATCCGGCCGGATTTCACGGAGCCGCAGGAGTTTGTGCCGCAGATTTCCGGCGATCAGTTCGCGGCAGGAGGGAATCCCCGGTTCGGAGTCATCCGGCAGCTGGTAGAGGGTTTTGCCGTTCTGCTTGTACGGGCACACCAGAAAGCCCGCTTGACCGAAGGGGCGGTAGGTCATTTCCGGCCGGAATTCCGGAGTTTTCACCATGGTCAGGGATTCCAGTTTGAACTTCCTGCCGCAGATACACAACTCGCTTTGCTGCTGGAGGGAATCCGCCATTTGATAGAGGAGTTCCGGCCAGATGGAGCCGAAACGCATCCAGACCCGTCTGCCGAATTTCAGGCCGCCGCGTCCGTCCGGCAGTTTTGCCGGTTCCGGTTTCGGTTCGCTGTTGAGGGGGGAAAAACAAAAAGTTTGATGCGACTGCGGTGCGCACCGTCATGCAGTTCTTTGGCCAGAGTGGGGACCCGTGCGGTCAGGGTCTGGTACAGTGCGGAAGCCAGTTCATACTGGTAATCGAAGGGAAGAAAATTCTCGCCGGAAGAAG
>NZ_DBEXAY010000181.1:0-14192 GCF_048170485.1 Victivallis sp.
TTGTTGAATCCGTAACAACAATTCCTGGTTCGCCTGACACATACTTTTATGCCGCTTTACCAATCGTTTTTTTTTAATTCTATGGTCAACTCGCCGATCGTCTCTTTGAGCTTCCGGTTTTCGCGTTCTAATCGCTCACGAGCATGATCCACTCCGCCCCGCTCAAATAGTTTGGCTCCATCCGTAAGCAGTTGATCCCGCCATTTGTAGTACATCCCCTGCGAGATTCCATGCTCATTGCACAATTCGCTGATCCGGCACTCTCCTTTCAACCCCTCAAGCACTATCGCGAGCTTTTCCCTGCCTGTCCATTGTTTTTTCGTGCTCATAATCTCTCCTTTCCGATGACTCTCTTAATTTAGCACTTCTTTCAATGGGGGCAATATAATGCGTATCAGGGCATACGAAAATGATTGGAGGATTTTAGTGGTGCCTCGCGGAGATTTCCATCCAAGGAATTCAGGTCGACTTTTCGCCTATGAAGCAATATTTCTACACCATGGAACTACAAATGGAAAGTATAAAAAATAATATTATTACTTTTACTGAGCTTTTCATTGTTATTCTATTGATATTGTTTACTCCTATGGGTAGTGTCCGATATTTTGCGCACATTTGTTTCTGAATGGTTGCAGATGAAAAATGTGGGCGCAACTCTTTTTTTACGTTATGGCACAAAACCTGTTTTGAGGCCGGGATTTTCAAGCCCGCCTTGTCCCGATGGGGACACCAATCGGGGCAAGGCAACTAAAAAAGGTTTGGAAAAGGAAGAGCGCAAGAAGGAAAGAACCTTTCCTCGAAAAGGTTTTTCCTTCTCGCATCCGGATTCGGCGAACCAGACGACGGTTACGGGCGGTGGAATTCGCACGGCACCGCGGTCTGGCAGAGTGCACAGCCGAGGGCGCGGTCCAGCCAGCCGTACCGTTCGGCCCGGCCGGGCGAGACGTGCGTCACGCAATAGTGGGCACAGCCGGGTTTGTCCCGGTCGGCGAACTCCTTGCCGATCGCGTGCCCCGGACAGCGGCGGATGCAGGCGCCACAACGGGTGCACCACGCGAAGGGGTCGTCACCGTAGGGGCGCGGATCCGCGGGGAGTTCCAGCGTCGTCACCACCGAACCGAGCCGGATGGCGACGCCGTGTTCGGTGATGAGTCCGGCGGAGAGCCCGAAGGTGCCCGCTCCCGCCACGAAGGCGACGTGCCGCTCGGACCAGCTCGATGTGAAGTGTTTCACATCCCAGCCGGGAGAAGGATAGATTTCGCGTTGTTCGAGGTGCGGCGCAACGGCCGGATATCCGGCTTCGGTGAGCAGTGCCGCCAGCTGGGAACGCATCTCCTCGTTGAGGATCTCCCCGAAAGAGCGGACCGCCGCCCACTCGACCGAAGGCCGTTCGGTCTCACTGCGGTTGGTTTCCCGCGCTTTCCGGCAGACCGGCAGAACCCAGACGATCACCGATTTTGCAGTCGCTTCCGGGAACTTCCGCTGCAATACCTCCTGCGGCGTCCAGTGGAAGGGGCCGATGACGCTCTTGAACTTTTGAAAGAACGGATCCTCTGCCGAGGCTACCCGAACCGTCGGCTCTTCAAAGAATTCGGCGGCTCCGGTCCGGCGGTAGAGATTCCGGATGATGGTTTCGACCTGTGCTCTCTCCATGGCGGCTCTCCTTTCCCGGTAAAGTAAAAGGGAGAGCGTGCGGTTCACGCTCTCCCTCGAGGCGGGGCGTTATTCCCCGATCTTCTTTTCGAGATAATCGCGCAGCTGTGTCACGTTGACCCGTTCCTGCAGCATGGTGTCGCGATCGCGCACCGTGACCGCGTTGTCGTTGACCGAATCGAAGTCGAAGGTGATGCAGTACGGCGTACCGATCTCGTCCTGGCGGCGGTAGCGTTTGCCGATGCTGCCGGTCTCGTCGTATTCGGCGCGGAAGTGGCGGTCGATGTCCTTGTAGAGGGCGTAGGCCTGCTCCTTGAGCTTCTTGGACTGCGGCAGCACCGCAACCTGGATCGGCGCGACCAGAGGCGGCAGGTGGAGCACGACGCGCACATCCTCCTCCATCCCTTCGCGGTTGGTGGCGGCCTTCTCTTCGTCGTAGGCCCTGCCGAGCAGTGCGAGCATGGTGCGGTCGAGTCCGACACTGGTTTCAATGACGGTCGGCATGAGTTTGCGGCCGTTGTCGTGGTCCATGTACTGGAGGTCCACGCCGGAGAATTCGCTGTGGCGCGAGAGGTCCCAGGTTCCGCGGTGGTGGACGCCTTCAAGTTCACCCCAGCCGAAGGGGAACTTGACTTCGATGTCGATCGCCGCCTTGGCGTAGTGGGCGAGCTTCTCGTGCTCGTAGATGCGGAAGAAGCTGTCGTCGAACTTCAGCTTGTTCTTATAGTAGTTGATCCGCTGCTGTTTCCAGTATTCGAACCACTCCATGCCCTCTTCTCCGTCGCAGAAGAACTCCATCTCCATCTGGGTGAATTCGCGGCTGCGGAAGGTGAAGTTGCGCGGATTGATCTCGTTGCGGAACGCCTTGCCGATCTGAGCGATGCCGAAGGGGAGCTTCTGGCGGGTGGCGATCCGGACGCTGTGGAAGTCCACGAAGATCGGCTGGCAGGTTTCGGCGCGCAGATAGGCGACGTGCTCATCGTCGAAGACCGGGCCGACGAAGGTCTTCATCATCAGGTTGAATTCGCGCGGTTCGGTGAGGTCCTTCGAGCCGCAGTTCGGGCAGGTGGTGGGGTCCGCCATCTGATCGACCCGGTAGCGGGACTTGCACTTCTTGCAGTCGGTCATGAGGTCGCTGAACTGGTCGATGTGACCGGAGGCCTTCCAGACCCGCGGATGGCAGATGATCGTCGAATCGAGTCCTTCGACGTTGTCGCGGGTTTCGACCATTTCGTGCCACCAGAGGTTTTCGATGGCGCGCTTCATGCGCGAGCCGTAGGGGCCGTAGTCCCAGAACCCGTTGAATCCGCCGTAGATTTCCGAACTGGGAAACACGAATCCGCGCCGCTTGCACAAGCTGACGATCTTATCCATCAGCTCCTGATTTTTGACTTCATCTTCCGCCATGATTGCCGGCTCCTTGCCTGTCGCGCGGGGCCGCCGAACGGTTCCCCGCAGTTGATTGTTTTCCGATCAAAGTTATAATATACTATACTTCCGGAATTTTGCCAATGCGGGCGGGGGATTTTGATTTTATGCAGCAGGAGCCGGCGGGTTGCAGCACCGGGCAATAATTCAACGCGGGGAAACGTTTATATTGGAAAGATCCCGGTACTCACAGGAAAATCGAACTGTTCAGGAGAGGTTGCATGAAAATGCGTATTGCTGCTGTAAAACTCATGCTGTGGCTTTGTCTGGCCGCTGTCGCCACTGTCGCCGCGTCGGATTGTCCGGAGGCGATCTGCCCCGTTCCGGAAAACGGCACGGAGCTCCGGGTGCTGATCCCGGTGCCGGAAACGGCGACCCGCGTCATCCGCGAAGCGAAACGGCTGGATTCCCTCGAAGGCAAGACGATTGCGCTGGTGGGCGGCAGCTTCATGGCCAACGTGACGCATCCGGAACTGAAGCGGCTGATCCTGAAGGAATATCCTTCTGCGAAAATCTATCTCCTGAGCGAAATCGGTTCCGCCGGGCCTTATCCGCGGCCGGGCGTGATACGGCGCAAAAAGGAGGAGTTCCAGCGGAATTTGAAGCAGTTCCATGTGGATGCCGTCATTTCCGGAAACGGCGGCTGCGGCCTGTGCACGCCGAAGGAGACCGGCTCCTGCATTGCCGCGGAGGAGCTGGGGATTCCGTCGGTGATGATCGCAGCGCCGGGATTTGTAAAACAGGCGAAGATCACCGCCCGCGCCGCAGGCCTGAAGGCGCTCCAGGTGGTGGAATATCCGGGGGCGTTCGCTTCCCATACCCGCGAAGAGCTCATCGACAATACCCGCCGGGTTCTCTGGCCGCAGATCAAAAAGGCGCTTACGACACCGGCTGCCGAGGCGGAATTGGCGGAAGTTCCGCGTGGCGTTGAGGTTTTCTCTTCCGCAGAGGAGTTTCAGCAGGCGTTTCTCGAGTCCGGCTGGACGGATGGACTGCCGGTGATTCCGCCGACGGAGAACGCGGTTGCGGAGTTTCTGAAATTTACCGATCTTCCGCCGGAACAATCGCTCGGCGCAATCCCTCCCGCGCAGCGCGAGACCACGGTGCGGCACGTGGCGGCGAATGGCGTGATGGCGGGGTGTCCGCCGGAGTTCATGCCGCTCCTGATCGCCTTTGTTCAGGCGATGAAAGTGGGGGATTTCCGCCGGCCGCTGACCTCCACCCACGGCTGGACCCCGTATTGCTGGCTGAATGGACCGGTCGCCCGTCAGCTGGGATTTGACAGCGGACAGGGGGAAATTTCGCATCCGAAGAATCTCCAGCTGGGGCGGTTCCTCAATCTGGCACTGCTCAATCTCGGCGGTTACCGGGTCAAGGAGAACCGCATGGGGAGTTTTGGCTACCTGATGCCGTGGTGTCTGGTGGAGGATGAGGCGGCGGCGCTTGAAATCGGCTGGAAACCATATCACATGCAGCAGGGCTATCGCCTGAACGACTCCACTCTCACGGCGGCATCCGCGATCAACTGGGGCAACAATCTGGTGCCGGCGACCACCGATGGGGTGAAGATCAAAGATCTCATCGCATGGGACGCCGTGGAAAAGTCCCAGATGGCGGTCGGCAGCGGCATGCCGTGTGTCTACCGGACATTTCTGGTGACGAAAAGCGTGGCTCGAAATCTGGCGGCGGTCTATCCGGCAAAAGATCGTCTCGAGGATGCTCTGGTTGCGGCGGCACGCATTCCGCTGGGGGAGCGTGCATTCGCCAATTATTGGGGAAATCCCGGCAGTGCGTTCGATCCCGGGCGGTATCCGCTGTCGCGGCATGAAAGGCGAATCGCGCAGAACGAACGGGCCCGCACCACCGGAGCGCCGCCGTGGCTCGCCTGGACAGGAATCTCCTCTCTGAGAACGGTTCCCGCAATGGAGAAGGGGAAAAGCGCTTTTCTGGTCACGGGGGATCCCGCCCGCAACAAGGAGCTGTGTCTGCCCGGCGGCGGATTCGCCACCGTCAGGATTGAACTGCCTGCCGCGTGGAATCAGCTCATGGCGGCCCGGGGGTATCCGCCACTGGATTCGTTTCGGTTGACATCCGATCTCAAGCCGGACACGCCGCCCCGTAACAATCGCCGTTTCCGCTCCTTCCGTTCGCAGGGCGGCGCCGAGTCGCGCTTCCTGCGCCGCAGAATGGATTGAGGACGGAAAAATTTCCCTTTTCGCAATTTGAAAGTTGCCCGGTCGGGAGCTACAGTAAGGCAAATCTGATTTCAGCGGAGAAAGGTTTGCGAAAATGGCGGAAGTGGTTCGTGTCGGGCTCGGAGAGCGGGCCTATGATATTGTGATCGGTTCCGGCGTCCGGGAGCGGGCGGCGGAACTTCAGGGCAGGCTGTTCCCGGTGACCGATTCCCGGGTGGAGGAGCTGTACGGCAGCTGGCTGAAGAGCTGTTTCGGGGCGGCGGAGAGGTTCGTCTTCCCGGCGGGGGAGGGGAGCAAGACCTTTTTGACGGTCGAGGAGATCTGCCGCGCCGCCGCGCGGGCACGGCTGGACCGCAAGGCCTGTTTCGTCGCCGTCGGCGGCGGCGTGACCGGTGACATGACCGGATTTGCGGCGGCGATCTACATGCGCGGGGTGGATTTCATTCAGATTCCGACCACGCTGCTGGCGATGGTCGATTCGAGCGTCGGCGGCAAGACCGGCGTGGATCTGCCGGAGGGGAAGAACCTGATCGGCGCATTCCATCAGCCGAAGCTGGTGCTGATCGATCCGGACTTCCTCAACTCCCTGCCGGAGCGCGAAATCCGTTGCGGCCTCGCCGAAATCATCAAGACCGGTGTGATTCTCGACGCGGAACTCTTTGCCGCGCTGGAGCGCGAGCCGGCGTCGCTGACCGGGCACCTGGATCCCTGTCGCTACACGAAGATCATCCGGCGCTGCTGTGAACTCAAGGCGGGCGTCGTCGAAGCCGACGAGCGCGAAGCCGGACTGCGGGCGATTCTCAACTACGGTCACACCTTCGGGCACGCGGTGGAGGCGCTGAGCGGATTTTCGATCAGCCACGGCGAAGGGGTGGCCATCGGCATGGCGGCGGCGGCGGAGCTTGCCGTCGCGCGCGGGTCGCTCACCCGCGCCGATGCGGAGCGGCAGAGGCGCCTGCTCGAAGCGGTGGGGCTGCCGGTCAAACTGCCGCGGGAGTATTCCGTTCCGGCGGTGCTCGAAGCGATGACCCGCGACAAGAAGAACGCCGGGGGGCGGATCCGGGTGGTGCTGCCGGAGGGGATCGGCCGTGCGGGCGTGGTGACGCCGGAGGTGCCGGAGCTCGCCGCCGCGCTGGAGGCGATTCATGCTTGACCGCGAGGCGTGCATCGTCCTGAACATGATTTCAGGAATCGGCTACGTGAAGTATACCGCATTGCGGGAGGAGTTCGGTTCCCCCTCCGCCGTTTTCGGGCGGAGTGCGGAGGAGTTGCGGCGCGTCTCCGGCATCGGGCCGGCGCTGGCCGAGCGGATCGCCTCCTACGAGTGGCAGAAAGAGCTCGCCGCGGAGCTGGAACTTGCCGACAAGGCGGGGGTGCGGATTCTCACGCTGTTCGACGAGGGGTATCCGGATGTGTTGCGCCACCTCTACGATCCGCCGCTCTGCCTTTATGTGCGCGGCCGTCTGCCCGCACTGCCGGAGAACGCGGTCGCGGTGGTCGGTTCGCGCCGGATGTCCGCCTACGGGGAGCGGATGACCCGGTCGATCACCTCCGAGGCGGTCGCGGCCGGGTATTCGGTGATTTCGGGGCTGGCGTTCGGCGTCGACACGGTGGCGCACCGGACGGCGGTGGAGTGCGGCGGGCTGACCGTCGCGGTGCTCGGCGGCGGATTGATGCACATCCATCCGCAGGAGAATGTGCCGCTGGCGCGACAGATTGTGGAGTCGGGCGGGGCGGTCTGCACGGAGTTCCCGATGAATTTCCCGGTGAGCCGGACCTCGTTTCCGCGCCGGAACCGGATTGTGGCGGGGATGGCGCGGGCGACGATCGTCACCGAGGCGGGGCCGGCCAGCGGTGCGCTGATCACCGCCCGGCTGGCGCTGGAGAACGGGCGGGATGTGTTCGCGGTTCCCGGCCATGCCGACAATCCGCAGGCGCACGGCGGTCACCGGCTGATCCGCGAAGGGGCGGCCGGGCTGGTGGAGAACTTCGGCGACGTGCTCGACGGGATGGGGATCGGTTTCCTGCCCGGACTGCGGCCGGGCGATGAGGTTTCCGAAGGCGGGGTTGCCTATGTGCCGGATTCCCCCTCCGACCTCTCGGCGGAGGCGCAGAAGGTCTATGCGCTGCTCGACGGGCGGGAGCTGAGTTTCGACACGCTTGTCGAGGAGAGCGGATTCGACACCGGTTCTCTTCTGGCGATTCTGATGCGCCTGGAGATGAAGATGCTGGTGGAGCACGGCGCCGATCAGGTCTACCGCCGGAGCGGGCGCTGAGAGGCGGCAGTGAGGCGGCGAAGCGAGGTCTTCGCGGTGAAATCTTGAAAAAAATCCTTTTGGGAGCTTGCATTTCCGGGCGGCCGGGGTATATTAAACGCCATTGAAGCGCTCGGGCGTATAGCTCAGTTGGTTAGAGCGCCACGTTGACATCGTGGAGGTCACAGATTCGAGTTCTGTTACGCCCACCAGTCTCTTTTTTGCGGTCGGCGGGCGGAGTCCCGCGGGAAGTCGGGGAGGGGCTTCTATGAGAGGAGTTTTCAATCGAGGGCCCGAGTGGCCGGCTGTGGAAATGACGTTCTGTCGGAAGAGCCGGAGCATCTCCGGCGGGGAGAGCCGGTGTCATATCCTGTCTCTTCCGGAAGAGGTGAGACAGTGAAGCGGCGCATCGATTACTCCACCGGAGCACACATTTCCGGAATTCTTCTCACCCTGACGCCGTTGCCGCTGATCCTTGCCGATTTCCGTCCGGAGTTCACCGGGGAGGCGTGGTGGAAGATCATTACGGCGGTTTGCGCCGCGGGCTGTGGCGCCGTCGGGGCGTCGCGGCTGTTTCTGCGCGGCATCAGCGGAAGGCTCTGTTCGGCACTCTTCTGGCTGGGATCGTTTGCGGTGGCGCTGCCGTGGCTCGTCCGGGATCCATTTGCGACGCTTCTGCTCTCTGCGGCAGTGCTGGGGGCGCTTTTCTCACTCTGGGAGCTCCATCTGCGGCCGTTTCCGGCGGAGTTCGACGTCACCCGGCCGCGGGCGCTGGCGGCGCTTCTCGCCGCTCTCGGCATGATTCTCATTTCTCCGTTTTCGGTGCAGAGCAACTCCATGATCTACCGTGGCGCACTGGCGGCGTCGACCGTCATTGCCCTGATTCTGTTTCTGAGCTGGGCGCGGAGGACGGGGAAACGGGCGCCGCAGCTTTTCGGCGCGGCGGCCATTGTCTGCATCTGTGCCGCGTTCCGTCTGGGGGCGGCGCTGGAGCTTTGTTTTCTCTGGGCGGCGGCGGCGGTGATCTGGATGCAGCGTTCCCGGCCGTTGTCGGGCGGCGGCTCATTCTGGCATGACGTGGTGCTGGGGCACCCGGCCCGGGTGATGTTTTTCACCTTTCTGCTGTTGTGCGCGGCGGGGACGCTGCTGCTGTCGCTGCCGGTGGCGGGCAACGTGCGGATTTCTCCGCTGGATGCGGCGTTCACGGCAACCAGCGCGGTCTGTGTGACCGGGCTGACCGTCGTCGACACCAGTGCTGATTTTACGAGACTGGGGCAGTTTTTTCTGCTTCTTCTGATTCAGCTCGGCGGACTCGGCATCATGAGTATCGCGACGATCGCGCTCCATGTGATGGGGCGGCGGCTGAGTTTGCGGCAGGAGCATCTGATGAGTTCGATGACCGATACCGAGCAGCGCGACCTCATGGAATCGCTCAAGCTGGTCTTTCTCTATACCTTCGGAGTGGAGGCCGCGGGGGCGGTGATTCTGACGCTCCTCTTCTACCTGCATGACGGGGAGCTGCTGTTCGCGTTGCAGCAGGGAATTTTTACCGCTGTTTCCGGATTCTGCAACGCGGGATTCACGATCTGTGCGGGCAATCTGACCGCCTATCAGAATGCGCCGCTTCTGCTTTACACGGTGGGGATTCTGATTGTGCTCGGCGGAATTGCTCCGGCCACCGCCGTGTTGCTGCCGAACTGTCTGCGCGGTCGAGCGGTGCCGGTGGGGGCGCATCTGGCGCTGACCGCGACCGCCTGGCTGATCGGAATCGGCACGCTGGCGTTTCTGGTGCTGGAGTGGAACGGGGTGCTGGCCGGACTTTCGCCGGCGGCGAAATTTCACAACGCGGTTTTTCAGTCGGTGACGCTGCGCACGGCCGGATTCAATTCGGTCGAACTCGGCGGACTGCACAGTTCGACCGTGCTGATTTCGCTGATCTGGATGTTCATCGGCGGCAGTCCGGGCGGTACGGCGGGCGGCGTCAAGACGACGACGGCGGCCGTGCTGGCGCTGGTCTTCTGGGCGGACATCACCAACCGGGACGGGATCACCATCCGGAACCGCCGGATTGCTCCGGGCATTCAGCGGCGGGCGGCGACGATTCTTCTGGCGGCCTTTCTGGTGCTTCTGGCGGCGGTGATGATGCTGCTGGTCACGCAGCCGCTTCCGGCGCGTGAGCTGATCTTCGAGGCGGTCTCGGCGATGGGGACCGTGGGATTGTCGCTCGGGGCGACCGCGCATCTGGACGCCATCGGCAAGGTGATTGTCATGCTGACGATGTTCATCGGGCGGATCGGCCCGCTCACCATTTTTCTGCTGCTCAATGACGAGCGTCACGGTTCGCAGTCCAGCTGCCCGGATGCGAACATCACGCTCACCTAAACCCGGGAGGTTCAGATATGGCTCAACAAATCGTCATCATCGGTCTCGGCCAGTTCGGCATGTCGCTGGCGCGGACCTTTTCGGAGAAGGGGGCCGAAGTGCTCGCGATCGACAGTTCGAAGGAGCTGGTGGATGAAGCGTCCGCTTTCGTCGCGGAGGCGATTGCGATGGATGCGACCGATTCCGCGGAGCTTGCCCGGATTCATCCGGAGCAGCGCGATGTGGCGATCTGCGCGATCGGCGACGAATCGAAGGAGGCGTCGATTCTCTCCACGGCACTGCTCCGGCAGCTCGGCGCGCCGCTGGTGATCGCGCGCGCCAACGACAAGACCCACCGGCGGATTCTCCAGCTGGTCGGGGCTCATCAGGTGATCAATCCGGAAGAGGAGTTCGGCAACCGTTTTGCGCACCGGCTGCTGTTCCGCAACGTGATCGCGGATACGCCGATCGGCGGCGACCTTCTGCTCACCGAGATCAGCCTGCGCCCGTCGATGGTCGGCCGGACGCTGGTGGAGCTGGAGCTGCCGAAGCGGTTCGGAATGCTCGTGGCGGCGATCCGGCGCGGTGATACGACCAAGATTCTCCAGCCGTCGCCGACGGAGCCGTTGCAGGCGAACGACCGGCTGGTGGTGGTTTCGAGCGAGGCGGCGATCGCCAAGCTGGCGAAGGAGGTGTGAGATGGAGCATGCGCAGTCGGTCCGGTTGGGCGCGTGGCTTCTGATTTTGCTGAATCTTCTGATGGCGCTCGGCGCAATCTGGGTGCTGATGCGGATGACGCCGGCGATCGAAGAGATCCTTTCGCGCAACGGCCAGTCGCTGGAGGCCTGCGAGGAGATGTTCGCGGTGCTGGCCGAAGCGCCGGCCGACCCGGTGGGCGGCACCGGATTCCGGGAGGGGTTCAGCCGGGCGCTTCTGCGCGCGGAAGCCAACGTGACCGAAGAGGGCGAGCCGCAGGCGATCGAGGTGATCCGGCGGAACTACCCGGCGGCGTTTCTGGGCAACGGCGCGGCGCGTGAGGCGACCGTGGCGGCGATCCGGCAGCTGGCGGCGAGCAACCGTCGGGCGATGATCGAAGCGGAAGCGCGGGCGCGTCACCTCGGCACCGCCGGCGCGTGGGGTGTGGTGTTCATGGCGCTCACGGTGTTCGTGGTGGGGCTTCTCTTCAAACGGGCGCTCTACCGCAACCTGGTCGCTCCGCTGGAGGAGGTGGACAATGTCCTCGCCGCCCGGCGCAACGGGGACAGAATGCGCCGCTGCAACACCATCGACATGCCGCGCGACGTCCGGCGGGTGCTCGGCGACATCAACGACGTGCTCGATCAGCTTCCGTAGTCCGGCGCGGCTGCCGGGCGGGGGGCATGCCCTCGGGGGCGGCACCGCTGTCGAGGGCGCTCTCCTCATCGCCGAAGACGGCGGGCGGATGCTCTTTCTGATAGGCTTTGATCCGGTCGATCATCATACGGCTGGTGGCCTCGCGCACCTCGTCGAGTTCGAGCGCCTTGAGGTCGTTGAGCAGGGCGTTTTCGAGCAGGGCGATGCCGCTTTCGAGCCCTTCGTCGCGGAGGACCTGGAGGGCGGCGAGCCGGGCGGAGGCGAGCGTCGCGTTATAGAGTTCGAAGGTTTCCCGGCTGCGTTCGCGGAACAGGTGCGACACGGTGAAAAACACCGCTGCGCCGGCGATCACCGCTCCGGCGAGAAAGCCGAGGGCGGCCGTGCGGATCAGTTTTGCGTCAAATTTCATCCCATCCTCCCAGAGATCGTTACACTCCAGTTAACGGGGAAACGGGCGATTTTATTGCGGCGGGCGGAGGATTTTCCGTTTTTTCCGGCGAAACGCGGGAAAGGGGGGGAATTTGTCGGCGTATGATTTGCGTTATCCTGTTCGGCGTGGTATATTTTCCGCGAGAAAAATTCCCGTATCGGGGAGATTGAAACAAGGATGGAATCATGAACTTCTACGAAAAACTCAAACACGCGGCCCAGCTCAACCGCAGCCTGGTCTGTGTCGGTCTCGACCCTGATCTCAAAAAACTTCCGGCGTGCCTGGCGGGGAAGAAGAATCCGATTTTCGAATTCAACAAGGCGATCATCGACGCCACCCGCGACTGGGTCTGCTGCTACAAGCCGCAGATCGCCTACTATGCCGGTCAGGGCGCGGAGGCCGAGCTGAAGATGACGATCGACTACATCCGGGAGCAGGCGCCGCTGGTGCCGGTGATTCTCGACGCCAAGCGGGGCGACATCGGGTCGACCGCGGAGATGTACGCCCGCGAGGCGTTCGAGCAGTACAATGCCGACGCGGTGACGGTCAACCCCTATATGGGGTTCGACACGCTCAAACCGTTCCTCGACTACGCGGACCGGGGGGTGGTGATCCTCTGCCGGACCTCGAATCCGAATTCCGGCGACCTGCAGAATTTGATGTGCGACGGCAAGATGGTTTACGAGCATGTGGCGGAGCTTGCCCGCGACAAGTGGAACTACAATCGCAACGTGGCGCTGGTGATCGGCGCGACCTATCCGGAGGAGCTGCGGCATGTCCGCGAACTCTGCCCGGAGCTGCCCTTCCTGGTGCCGGGAGTCGGTGCGCAGGGGGGCGATGTGGAGAAGGTGGTCCGCTACGGTTGCGACGCCGCGGGCGGCGGGCTGGCGATCAACTCGTCGCGCGGAATCATCTACGCCGACAAGAGCGAAGCGTTCGGCGCGGGCGCCGGCCGGGCGGCCCGCGAACTGCGCGACCTGGTCAACTCCTTCCGCTGAGGGGATCATTTCATGCCGCAGAATGAAGCAATGGAAACCAGAAACGGCGGTGTGCCGGCGATTGCGATCGTCGGCCGTCCGAATGTCGGGAAGTCCTCGCTTTTCAATGCGATCGTCGGGCGGCGGCTTTCGATCGTGCATGAGATGAGCGGCGTGACCCGCGACCGGGTGGTGGCGCCGCTGGTCCGGAACGGCCGCCGCTTCGAACTGATCGACACCGGCGGGCTGGGGATGCTCGCCGGGGAGTCCCGCAAGGTGGATGTGTGGGACAGTCGCATCGCCGCGCAGGTGGAACTCGCCATCGAGGGGGCCGACGTGCTGATCTTCGTGGCGAACGTGCGCGACGGCATCGTGCCGCTCGACGAGGAGGTGGCGCGGCGGCTGCACAGCTCCGGCAAGCCGGTGCTCTTCGCCGCCAACAAGTGTGACAATCCGGAGCTGGACGGCGAATCCGTGGAGTTCATGCAGCTCGGTTTCGAACGGGTCTATCCGGTCTCCTGTCTGCATCGCCGCGGCGTGAATGCGCTGGTGGAAGCGGCGCTCCGGCTGCTGCCGGAGGGAGAGGCGGCGGCGGGCGAACCCGCCGCGGATGCTCCGGCGCCGGTCAACATTGCGGTGGTGGGCCGCCCGAATGTCGGGAAGTCCTCTCTGGTCAACGCGCTGCTCGGCGAGGAGCGCGTGATGGTGAGCGACGTGGCCGGGACCACCCGCGACGCGATCGACGTGGATTTCCAGATCCGCTACCAGGAGGAGCTTCGGCCGGCGGTGCTGGTCGATACCGCGGGGCTGCGCAAGAAGGCCAAGGTGGATACCGTGGTCGAATTTTTCAGTGTGATGCGGGCGCAGGCGGCGGTGGCGCGGGCCGATCTGGTTCTGTTCGTGGTCGAGGCGAGTGCGGACGGGATGACCGCGCAGGACCGCCGGATCGCGTCGATGATCCGGGAGTCCGGCAAGGGGTGCGTGATCGTGGCGAACAAGTTCGACCTCTGCCGGGACGAGCACCGGTTGAAACAGCTTCAGGCGGAGTTGCGCCGCTCTCTGCCGGGGATGAACTATGCTCCGGCGGTGTTCATCAGTGCGCGTGACCGTTCCAATCTCGGCGGGCTGCTCGATCAGATCGCCGAGGTGATGGAGCAGCTGGAGCTGAAGATTCCGACCGGCGTGCTCAACCGGGTGCTGGCTGATGCGGTGGAGCAGAATACGCCGCCGGTGACGGGGGCGGCGCCGCTGAAGCTATTTTATGCGTCGGTGATCGGGATGAAGCCGCCGCGGATTCTGCTTTTCGTCAACAATCCGGCCTACTGTGCGGAGAATTACCTGACTTTTCTCAAGAATGTGCTTCGGCAGGCGTTCGGGCTGACCGGGCTGCCGATCGAGCTCGAATTGCGGGCCCGGCCGAAGAAGGTGGAGAGCATCCGCCGCGAGGAGAGACCGCGCCGCCGTCCGGCGGAAAAGAGGGCCGGCAAGAAAAATAATTCCAGGAGGAGACAGCCGTGATGGAAAAGGAAATGGAACTCGA
>NZ_DBEXAY010000182.1:0-3912 GCF_048170485.1 Victivallis sp.
ATGGCATTACCTTTTCTCTGCATTTTTGAGCTCCTTTTTCGGTAATTTGGTTTGAGTAAATTTCCAAAGTTACTCGACAAAGGAGTTCTTTTCTACTCCGACAATTGCTTGTCACCTATACATGGTATCTTTCCTGAATCCGTTACAGCTGAAGAAGCAGAAATCCGCCGGCGGAAATTTCCGGAAGCGTCAGTTTACAGCCTCTTTTCTCATTGCAAAACAGTACCGGTTCCTTTCTGCCGGGGACGAAGAACCACGCCTCCTTCACCGCCCGGCGGCAGAACGGCAGTTCCAGGGCGCTCCCCGCCGGGATCGGCCGTTCGAAGAGATCGTGGTTGATCAACGAAAGCAGGAAATAGCCGTCACCAGTCAGAACTTTCACGTCGAGAAACGGCGCTTCCGCCCGGAACAGCGGTTCAATTCCGGCGCGGAGCAGGAGGTGTTCCGCTTCCAGATTGCTCCGGTAGGCGCCCCATTCGCCGTCCGTTGGCGCGTCGGGGAGAGCATAGCCTGCGTCGACGCAGAAGTGTTCCAGCGTCGCCACCTGGCCGCCGCGCTTGCGGAAGGCGGCCAGCTGTTGTTTCTCCTCGTCCGAAAGACCGGCCTCCTGCGGAACGATGAGAAGGCGTATGTTCAGTTTGTTGTCTTCCAGATCGCAGGCCCGCACGAAGTCGGGCGAAATGCCCGCGCGGGCGAAATCCTTCCAGCAGCGGAAGGTCCGCTCGGTGTTGCTTTCGAGGTTGACAAACGAAACATGATCCTGCTTTTTCTCCGGATCGGTGTTCTCGACGGCGTCGCACCAGGCGTTGACGTTTTCGGAAAAGAGCACGGCGACCCCGCTGCGGAATTTTTCCGCATTCACCAGACAGTCGCTCAACTCCCGGAGCAGCCGGGTCATGGCAACCGCCCGGTCGAACTTCTCCGTTCTGCTGCGGTCGCTGCGAAGCATGCCGAAGATGCCCGGTTCCGGAGAGTCCGGATAGGCGTAATCGGCTCGCCACTGGTAATAGAGGATTCCTTTGATGCCGGCGCCCGCGGCGGTGTACGCGTCGCGTTCCCAGGCGAATCCGGTCAAGCCGACCCCCGCGTTGTATTCCATGAGCCAGGCGTGTTTGCCGTAGAGCGCGGCGGCGCTTTCGGCAAGGGCCAGAATTTCGGATGTGTAGTAGTAGTACGCGCCGCACGTGGCGAAATAGAGCGTGATGCCGACCAGATCCATCTTTTCGGCGAGGCGGAAATAGTCCTCGCCGCGCAGACTGTTCCCCGGCATCAGCGGGCAGGGCATGCAGCAGGTCATGACTTCGCGGGCAGGGGAGACCGCCTTGGCTTCGGCCGCGAGCAGATTGAGGTAATCGTTCAGCCGCTGCAGGTGGAAGAGTCGCCACGAGATCCAGTCGGAGGGATCCTGATCGCGTTCCGGGTAGCGGCGGGGCGGTTCCATCCGGGCGGCGGCCTCCGCCGGTTTCCGGCCGGTTTCCACCAGCCATTTCCGCCAGGCGGCGATCGACGCCGGATGATAGTCGTACAACCCCTTCGACGGGTAGGCCGGTTCATTGTAGATCTGAAAGCCGACCACGTTGTCGAAGGCGTCGAAGTGGGCGGCGCACGCCTCCGTCGCTTCGCATTCGTCGCGGATCACCGCGGGGTGGTTCAGGCAGTGGCGGACGAACCACCCCCACTGGAACGGCATCGTTTCGTCGTGTTCGTTCCACATGATGATCTCCCGGGAGTCCGGCAGGTCGTAGGTGTACCCCTGCAGCCGCACGATTGCCGCAAGACCGGCCTTCTCCGCTTCGGCGCAGAGCTGGTCCGGCAGCGGGAAATCGACGACAATCTTCCCGTTGTCGCGGCGCACCTGGCCGATCGCCGCCAGCCGGACCAGTTCAAACCCGGCCGCGGCCATGTCGGCGAAATCCTTTTTCATTTCCCCGAAGCGGTCCTGGTCCGGAGGCACCGGATGTTTCTGCGGATGAAAGGAGGGGTAATAGGATTGCCCCAGGGCGAAGATCTTCCGGTTCGCCCGATGGAGGATGCCGTTTTTCAGCTGATACATTTCTCTGAGGTCCTTTGGTCAATGTGATACGTGAAACTCCCTGCGTCGACCGGTCACGGTCCCCACACCGATTCCTCATCGCTGCTGAAAGGGTAGGAGGAACCCGGATTCGACAGGTCGATCCGCCGCATTCCGGCGTTGCCGCCGACGTAGAGGATGCCGCAATCCCCGGCGTGCCGCGCGGCGGGATATCCGAGATCGGTCTCTTCAAAGGGTTTGGAGACGAGCTTGTTTCGCGGGGCAAGCCGGTAGACGCCCCAGGCGAAATCCGGAATTCCCCGGGCTCCGGCTCCCTTCCAGATTTCGGTGAGGAGAAACTGCGTGGAGGGGTAGCGGAACCGGACAAGTTTCTGCGCCTTCTGATAATCCTGCATGGCGTAGTTGGGGTGTCTGGTCCACAACTCATACCCGCCGCTCTTTCCGTCGAGAACCAGCTTGCCGGTGTAGGACGGGCAGACGAACACCTTGTTGGAGACATACAGGCCGGAGGTGAGGTTTTTCACCATCTCCGCCTTGGTCGGCGCGTCGCGGTGCCAGCCGGTCAGCCGAACCGGCCAGTAGTAGTTGAACTTCGCATCCCCCTCCCAGGCGGCGGGGATGAAATCGTTGTTGTCTCCGGCATAGGAGGCCATGCCGGTGCCGAGCTGTTTCAAATTGGAGAGACAGCGGATCGAGCGGCCCTTTTCCTTTGCCTTGTTCAGCGCCGGCAGCAGCATCGCCGCAAGGACTGCAATGATTGCAATAACAACCAGCAATTCTATTATTGTGAAACAGTTTCCATTTCTCCTTCCTGCCGGATTCCATCGATTCCGCTTACCCATTTTGTCCCCCTTCTTCTGACTTTTTTGGTCTGGCAACAGATTCTCTCTGAATGAGTTTTCCAGGGAATCTGAAGATGCCAGCAGTTTCGAATTCATTGCGATTTTCGATCCGGTCCTTGAGGAGCCTGGCGGCGAATTCCCCCATGGCCCGGCAGCCCGGCCGCAGGCTGGTCAGGGGGGGGATGGAATATTCCGCAGCCTCTCCGTCGTCAAACGCTACGATGCTCAGGTCCGCAGGTACGGAAATTTTCCTCCGCCATGCCTGATACAGCAGTTTCCGGGCCTGCTCCTGCCCGTAGGTGAGGATCGCGGTGGCCCGCAGCGTCAAAGCCTGCTGAATGCTCTCTTCGGAGTAGATCACCGCCGGTGCCGGTATGCCGAATTCTCCGCAGAGTTTCTCGAAACTGCTCCGCCGCTCCGTGACGCTGTAGTGCGTTCTCGAAGAGGGGGTGTCCACATAGAGAATGCGCCGGTGACCGAAGTCGTGGAGGCACTGCATCAGCACTCTGGTGTTGCTGTACTCGTCGTTGTTGATGGTGTCGATTTTGCGCGACGATCTGCCGTTCAGAATCAGGAGCGGGCAGGCCGGTTCGCCGAGAGGAAGCAGCTGTTCGTCGGTCAGCACGTCGGGCAGGACCAGCGCTTTCGTCTTCCAGAAGGGTTTCTGATAGAAGCTGCGCCCGGGGTCCGGCGCGAAGGAGAAGGTGTACTGGTACCCCTGTTCCCGCAGAATGGGAATCATCGTTTCAATGATGGACATGGTGGTACCGTAACTGAAGCGGAGGTCCGGAGTGCTGAAGAGACAGGAGATCGGACTGTTGACATTGGTCCGGAGCGTCTTGAAAATCATGTTCGGCTTATACCCAGACCGCTCCGCACAGGCGAGGATTTTCCGCCGCAACTCCGGATTGACGGAGAAATTTTTGGTATAATTGTTCAGAACCCGGCTGACCGTCGCCGGGGAGGTGTTGCATTCTTTGGCTATTTCTTTGAGTGTCATGTCTGAAAATTTCTTAGAAATCCGCTTTTCTATGGAAA
>NZ_DBEXAY010000183.1:0-7500 GCF_048170485.1 Victivallis sp.
TCTGGCGGTAACATCATTGGCGTGTCTCGGTCCAATATCACAAATTTCGCTGCCATCATACACCTTTTTTTGACTGGTAATATATCATGCTTTTATGATTTTTCTCGCAGAACTTGCTTTTAAGTCCGACAGGCTGCTAGAGTGTAAAAACGCATCTTATCTTCATTCAGCGGCACAGCTCCCAGGCGGCCACCGCTTTCTCCCCGGCGTGGGTATCCAGTCGAAACGCCAGCTCTCCGTCGCGGTTTTGCAAAACCGGGAGGGAAAAGCGGCGTTTCCCATCCATTCCGACGGCGTGCAGTTCCGGCGTGGATTCTCCGTCGAGCCGGAGCGTCACCTCGACTGCGCCGCGGCGCACCAGGGCCGGAAACCTGCCCGGAGCCTCCAGCCGGTAACGGGTGGCGTTGAAGAACCGGGTTCCGGTGTTCAGGCTGTCGGTCAGAAACAGCAGCAGGATGCGCCGGGAATCCGCCAGAGGTTTTCCATCCATCGACGAGGCGCAAAGCACGCCGAAACCGCCTTCGATTGCTGCGTGGAGCCGGTCTCCAGCCAGTGTGCCGGCCGTGGTCCGGGTCAGCACCTCGCTCCGCGGAGTGACGATAACGAGCGTTCCCGCGCCCGCGTCGTGGCGGATCTCTCCGGTCGAACTAATTGACTTTCGCGCGGCGGCGTCAAAGGCGGCCTGTCCCCAGCCGGGGAGAGTGCGGAATGTCTCGAGCAGCTCGCCGACCGGGCGCGGCTTCTCCGAATCCATCACCGCATCGGGAGGCGTGGCAGAGACGACCGAACCGATCTGACCGAGCAGGCTGAAGCCGGAGAGGGACGCGGGGACAAACCGGGAATCCGGCAGCCGCTCCATCGCGTCCGGGCGGACCAGAATCGGCAGCCGGAGCTGCGAGGCGGAAACATCGCCGCGCAGAAAGAGCAGCGCGATGATTTTTTCACTCAGAATCTGCATCGGATCATTCCGCAGATCGTAGGAGACGCCGGTCCGGCCGGGAGCGTTTTCCGGATAGCGTTCGGCGTAGTTGTAGCGGAACAGCCCGTCCCAGTCCTGCAGCGCTGCCCCTGCGCCGAGGAGCGGTCCGGCCTCGGCCCGGAAGCGGTTGGGAAAGCAGAAGTTGTATTCGCTGATGACGAAAGGTTTCCCGAAGATTCTGGTCGGAGCCAGTTCACTGAGGAGGCTGCTGTCTGCGGTGATGGCGGAGAAATCCCGGAACCCCATCGGATAACTCCACTTTTTTCCCGGATAGAACTGGTGATCCTGATAGCCGTGATTATCCACATAATCGAATTTGCTCCGCAGCACTGACAGGCCGATTTCCCGGTGGCAGTTGAGACTGGTCAGCGGGACGCGGCATCCCAGCCGATCCAGAACCCCCTTCAGGCGGTTCCAGGTTCGGTCGGAAAGATATTGAAAGTAGCGCGCTCGCGGATTTCCCGCCTTCGGCCGCCCCCGGTTCCATGCGTCGGCGGCGGTGTCGAACTTCCGCCGCATCGGATTGTTTTTCGACAGATGGGCGGGGAGGAGGAAGCTCATGCTGTTTTCATTGAGCAGTGTGATGCTCATCAGGGCCGGATCATCCTTGCGCGCCATGCCGGTGTAGGGGTTTATGTGGGAGAGAAACCGTTCGGTGAACTGCTCCTGATTGCGCATGGCGTGTTCTTCCATCATGATCTCCAGCTTGGCGGGATTGTGGAAGGCGGGTTTCCCGTCGACATTGATCCGCCGGACACAGTAAAGGTCAAGGCTGATGTAGAATCCTCTTTTTTTGAGGCAGTGCCAGAAGTAGTCGTTGCGGTCGAGCAGTTCCCGGTTGAGTGTGAGATATTGCGGATCTTTTTCATCTTTGGTCAGTGTGCCGTCCATCAGGTGAAAGCGGACCGCGTTGTAGCCGAGCGCGGCAAGCTCATCGGCGAACTTTTCCGCCTGCTTTTTATCGGGAAAATTCGCCATGTAGCAGAGATTGACGCCCAGCACGCGGAGCCGGAGATCCTGACGGTTTTCGAAGGTGAATTTCCCTGCCCGTGTGACAACCCGGCCGTATTTTCCGGCCGGCGGATCGAGTGCGATCCGGGAGAAATCCAGAATTGAACCGGGTTCGACCTGTGCCGGGAACTCCAGTGCTTTCCACTCGTGCGACGGCCGGATCTCCAGCGGCGGACTCTGCGGCCGGGGCGGGAGCCGTTTCATGGCCAGGGCGAGGGCGGCGGATTTGAGTTTTCCGTTCGCCGGGGAGAAGTGGATTCTTACGACATAATTGCTCCAGGCGCCGGGATGTTTGCGGGCATCGTAAACGGAGAACCGGAAGTTTCCGGCAATTTCCAGGTCGAAGTCGCGCATCGGCAGCACCAGTCTGCGGGCCGGAGTGGGAGCGAGCAGCGAGGCATTGCCTTCCTGTTGATCGACCGGGAGTGTGAGGGAGCTGTTGTCCCAGATCAGCCGGGAACCTGCGACCAGTCCGGCCGGGAGTTCGATATGGAAGGCGAGGAGTCCGGTATCGATCGGTTTCGGTGCTTCAACACTCCAGTGGACCCGCAGGGAGTCGGCGGAGCTGCGGGCTGCTCTTTCCTCGAAACGGAGGATGCCGCCGGGAGTATGAAAATTTCCCTGCCAGGTGGTATACTCTCCTTCCGTGCGCGGATTTCCCGCCGATCGGGAGAGACTGCCGCCGCTCTGGCGGAGCTGCCACGACCAGTTGCCGGAGTTGAGCATGACGAAGCCGGGAATGTTTCTGCCGAAGTAGAATTCGCCGCCGTCGCCGTTTCTGTACCAGGCGGGTTCTTTCGCTCCGACGGCAAGCGAAAGCAGTGCAATGATTGTAACAACTTTTTTCATAAAGATCAACTCTCCTTATCTCCAGAGGTTTAGTTCAGGCCTGCATTCCAGATGTTTTCCGAATCACTGAGTGTGTAAGGGGCGTTTTGGAACCGGATGACGTTCGTTTCGGTCGAGACGTGGCCGTCGTGCCAGGCGATATTGCTGGTGCTGTCGTGAGCCCCGCCGGTGTAGCTTCCGGTGGTGGTGCCGGTGTCGGTCGCCGCGTAATAGATGGCGGAACCGGTGGAGGAGAGAACGATCGACGTGCTGACAAAAAAGGCCTCCGTGAACTGCAGCGTCCGGGAAGGGCGTTTCAATTGATTCTGCTTGAACCAGCGGAGCGTGTCACCGTAGGGACCCCAGCTGCAGCCGTTGTAGTTCTGTGAGGAGTTGCCGGTGTAGGCGTTTTTTGCGTAGGTGGCCGCCTTGCGCGCCCAGGATTGCTCCCACAGCGGGTTGTTCATGAGTTTGTTCTGCTGGCTCGGGCAGGAAAAGAGCGGTTCCGCCGGTTCGTTGAGCGCCTTGACACCGGGGCGTAGATAGGGGAGGAGGGCTTTGGTCCAGCTGACGTGGTAGCCGCCGTAGCTCTCGGTCGGGGAGATGAATCCCTCCGTATCCATGTAGTTGGCGGAGAGATAGCTGATTTGCCGCAGGTTGGAAACGCAGGTGATGTTCCGTGCTTTGCTGCGCGCCTTCTGCAGGGCGGGCAACAGCATGGCGGCCAGGATGGCGATTATCGCAATAACGATCAGAAGTTCGATAAGAGTAAATGATCTTCGGGGAAAGCGGACAACGGAATCGTCTGCGCAGGGCGGCATACCGGTGGAGGCGCTGGAATTTCCCGGCCGGGGGATTCCCCGGTCGAGCGGGGGACGGGACACTGTTGCGGAACGGTGTTTCATGTGGCTCTCCTTACTGTTTTGCTGTGATGCGAACCTGCCGGAGGAAACGTTTTCCACCCGGTTCTCCGGCTCATTATTTCGTTTCCTTCTATGGATAATATAAGATATCCGTTTGACGATACAAGATATGAAATCATGAAAAAATGATGAAATGTTTAGAAAAATGGACAAAATTACTTGAGAGCGCCCTGTTGTTGCAGTATTGTAAGCGGCAGACGGGAGGCACTGTGCGATGTATCAGGGATTTGAGCCGAGGGAAATTTACGACCGGTATGAGAAGATCAACGAACTGCTGCACCGGGCGGCGGTGACGGCGGAACCGCTGGAACTGCCTTTGGTGAGGCTGAAACTGGTCCGGATCGGTTTTCTCGGAATTTTTCCGAATCAGACCTACTCCTGGCATGAGCACCCTTACTATGAACTGACCACGGTGCGGGAGGGGCGGGCGTCCTACTTTTCGGAGGAGCTCTCTTTTTCGTGTGACGCGGGGAACCGGTTCTTTACCGCCACACCGCCGATGACGCCGCATCAGTTGAAATTCGGTCCGGAGCGAGTGGTGTTGTTTGCGGTCAATTTCGAGATGGAGCCGCGCAATCCCGTGGGCGAACAGCTGATCCGGCTGACCCCGGAACTGCTGCGCGAACGCAACTCGCGCCTGGTGCCCCGTGAGCGGCTCTGGACTCTTTATTCCCTGCTGAACTCGCCGGAACAGACCGAATGCGGTCAGGTGGAGCTCACGGCGCTCTACACGCGGCTGTTTTTCGGCGAACTGCTGTTCGAGCTGCTGCCGGAGCTGTTTGCCGACCGGCTGCCGGGGCGACGGCATCCGCATTTCGACTTCGAACACGACCGGATCAACGCGATCAAGGCGTTTATCGATCACGACATCAACGTCCGGGACTGTCTGCCGATCGAGCGGGAATTCGGCATGAGTGAGCGCCACCTCAACCGGCTCTTCAAGGCGGCTACCGGCTGGAGCATCGGGCAGTATCGGATTCAACGCAAACTGCACGTGGCGAAGACCCTCCTGCGCGGAAGCCGCAATTCGATCCACGAAATCAGCCAGAGCCTGCGTTTCGGCAGCATTTCACAGTTCAGCGCGTTCTTCCGCCGGTACTGCGGCTGCTCGCCCCGGGAATACCGGATCGGAACCGCCGTCGGCGGAGAGGCGCGGGAGAATCTCCCGGAGGAGTGACGCCTGCGGAGCTGAAGATTTTTTCTACTGCGGGGTTCTACGGCATTTCCGGGGCGAGCAGGAGTTCTTCCGGGGTGGCCGCCAGCGCGCAGGCTTCGATCCGCCACTCGCCGGCTTGCGTGTTGCGCGGTGCGAGCCGGATCTTGTGAGTTCCCGCCGCCAGTTCCGCCGGTCGGTTGGTCTTCTTCGGCGTCTGGGCGAGAATCGGCGACATCCAGCGCGGACCGGTTGCGGTGCGCCGCTGCAGCCGGGCATTGATGCCGCGCGGAACCGCTTCCCCGTTCAACGTGACGGAGAAGGCGTCCGGATTGGGGGCGTCGCGCCGGATGAAGAGGGAGTATCTGCCCGGCTTTTCCAGCTGGAAGTTCAGCGTGAATTTTCCATCTTTCTCCGGGGTCACCGTGCCGGAAATCACATTCCGGCGATCCTGTTTCAGCAGGGCGGCGACCCGGGTCGAGTCGGCGCAGACCGACACCGGCCGGGAGAGGCCGTCGGCGAAACGGATGGTGAAGGCGCCGAGATTCTTCCGGGCGGAAATGATCTTCTCCGGCCGGATCGCGACGGAGAGCGAAAGCGGTTTGGTCCCGTCAAGTTCTCCCGATTCCGGCGTCACACGGAAGAAGGCGTCGTCGCCGCTGCGGACGGTGAACCGGCCTCGGAACTTCGGATCGGTCGCCGCAAGCTGAATCGTCCGCGTCGGCCAGTCGCCCGCACCGGAGGCGGTGAAGGAGAGCCGCTCGGCGCTGACGCGCACCGGCAGCGAACGGTGCGGAAACCCGTGCTGGACAAAGGGGAAATACGCGCCCACATCGCTCCCTTCCGCCGTCAGCCCGGGAATGGGGAGCGCCCTGCCGCGGCCCGGGGAATCGGACGCGAGGCGGAAGTCGTTCCGTTCCGGCGCGACGAAGCGGGGGCTGGCATCGATGCCGTGGCGCTGCTGCGTTTTCGGAACCGTTCCGGTGTTGCGGTAGAGGTCCCCGTCGCAGTCCACCGGATGGCGGAAGAGGCTCTTGAGGAAGGCGGGTTTGTCGGTGGCGAAGCAGTTGTTGCGGGTGACGATACTCAAGGTGTCGCCCGTCTGGTTGGCTCCCTGATTGGAGGTCCCGCCCCACTCGCCGACGACGGTGTTGTGGAAGTAGTGGATGCGGCCTGCGTTGCTCTTGCTGTGCATGTTTTTAAACGCGTAGTTGGAGAAGCCGAACTGATCGCCGTCGAGGCCGGAGAAGAGGTTGCCCCAGATCTACGAGGGACCGATGAGGCAGGGGGCGGCGCTGATGCCGCAGAGGTTGCCCTCGGTGCGGTTGAGGAAGAAGCGGGTGTTCTCCTGACCGCCGTCGAGCTCCATGCCGTCGTCGTTGTCGAAGGCGAAGTAGTTGCCAGTGATTTCGGCGTCGCGCCGGGGACCGCCTTCAGGAGAGCCGTTGTACCACCCTTCGATCGCGTCGTTCCAGCGGTGCAGATCGCTGCCGATGAAGTCGTTGTAGCGGAGTGTGAGCGCGACGGCGTCGCCGGTCAGCACCGCATTCGGCCCGGCGGGATGGCTGTAGAACCACGGATTGGAGGTGCCGCGGGGCGAGTGGATGTAGTTGCGTTCGATCAGGATGTTCCGGCAGCCGTTCACCCGGATCCCGGAATCGTAGTTGCATACCCGTTTCCGCTTGTCGTAGTAGACGCCGGTTCGCGAGGTGTCGAGTACGCCGGTGCGCCCGTAGCCGGAGATCTCGCAGTTGAGGATCTGCACCTCATTGCAGCCGTCCAGCCGGAATGCGTTGAGCCGCCCGCCGGTAACGGTCAGCCCGTCGAAGAGGAGGTACGATGCACCCTTGACCAGAATGGCGTCATCCGCTTTTTCGCCGCCGCGCAGCACGGTTCCCGGCTTTGCGGTGTAGCGGATGTATCCCTGCGGGGAGCCCGATTGGGTCACGACCAGCGGCATCGGCGTGTTTTCGTCGAGCAGAACCGTCTTCGCCACCGGCACCCGGGTGGTGCGGGTGCGGAATTCGCGGGTCACGGTCTCCTTTTTTCCGGCATCGGAGATTTCGAGCTTCAGCCGGTAGGGGGTGTCCTCCCGCAGCAGGAGGAGGCTGCCGCGGGCGACCTTCTGCCCGGGATCGTAGATCAGCGGCAGAGCCTCGGTGAAGGTTTCGGTCCCCGCCGGAGCGAAGAAGAGCCGTCCGGCGAACTCCTCCGCTTTCGCGGCCTGACAGTCGCGGTAATAGACGCTGCAGACCTGATAGCCGGGGACGAGTTCGAGAGTGGCCGCCGCCGCGCTCCGGACGGTGGCGGAAAGAGCGATGATTGCGAGTATCGGTTTCATGGTTCTCCTCACTTGGTATCCGATTGTCCGGCGGCGACCCGCCACGGGTCGTAATTGAGTCCGCAGAAAGTTTTCTGCAGTTCGACCAGAAATTCGCGGGAGGGGGCGGGCAGGATCAGCACCGCCGCGAGCTCGGTTCCGGCGGACTGCTTCGCCTCGAACACGAGGCAATCGTGGAGCATTTTGAGGCTTTTCAGAAATCTTCTCTCCACCTCAAAACAACGACTTTTCTGGATAATGTGGTAAAAAAACAGTTTTTTAGGCA
>NZ_DBEXAY010000184.1:0-59890 GCF_048170485.1 Victivallis sp.
GTAATTTGAGCGTCATTCAACAACCTTTCATAGATACCTTGCGGGAGATTCTTGTTCGCAAGATCATTGAACTGATCTGCAAGAACATTCTTTTCCAAATCCTGCAGAGTCTCGTCATTCAGGTTGCTGCTTTTCAAAAGAGTCACTTTTTTCAGTAATTCGCAACGCCTTGCTTTGTTTCGGGTCAGCAGATTGCGTAACTGCTCCTCCGTGGCAAGACCATCCAGGAACATTTCATGAAGCTGCTCCTCTTTGGTTGCCAGATTTTTCAATTCCACGTCATACTTTGCCAACTCATTTTTATCGTTCAAGAGTTCAACAGCTTTTCTATGCCGTTCAATCAAAGCAATGGACAACAGGGGATAAATAGCATCATAAAGAGCGGGTTCTCCACGCAATCCCGATTCAAAACGGATTCGGCTGTTACGGCAGTTGACATGATTACGGTCAAGCGTCCGTTTATTGCAGGTATAGTAAATTTTTCCATGTTCCAATAGACATATCAATTTGCTGCCGCATTCTCCACAGTAGAGTTTACCGGACAATGGAAGCCAGTGCTTTTTGGCTCTTACATGATAATCGGCCCGCTTGTGCGAAATGATCTTCTGCACTTCCTGCCACTGCTCGAAAGAGATGAACTCCTGACCGGTAATCTGCACGTTTTTAATCAATTCGCCCTGACTGTTATACTGATAACCGCAATAAATCGGCTGTTTTGCAATGGCATAAATGGAGCTTTCATAGAAAAAGATCTCTTTCCCCCAGCGTTCATTGCAATCACGGATGATTGCCCGGTAAGGACGATAGGCACAAATATTGTCATAGATGAAACGGATGATCTCAACCCATTCGGGAATCACCTCGATTTTTCCGTTGCCAAGATAGCGAATTCCATGCATCTTGGCATCGCTGCAAAGTCTGCCGCTGTCTTTCTTGATCCGGAAAGCGTTGATACTGTTCTGCCGCTTTTTCTGCAAATCCTCATAGAGAATCTGATTTTTGATTAAGGTAATTAACTGCTGGTCAAATTTGCTCAGGTCAATCGTTCCGCCTTGAACCTGCAGAACCTTCACCTCATTTTCTTTCAGAAGCTGATTGATATGCCCCTCCAGAAAACTCCCGTTGATCGGACGGTACAATCGGGTCAATTCATTGACCAACACAAAATCAACCTCAGAAAGTTTTTGCAGAACCTGACATAGCCCCAACCGGAAATCCTTCTTGGAACTTTGGTTGAGAACCCATTTCATATATGCTTTGTCAAGCCGGGCAATTTCCTCCGCTCCCACTGGATAAGTCTCTCCGCTGGTGTTGAGATCCTTGTAGATGCCAATAATTTCAAGTTTTTCTTTTGCCGCCAGTTTCTTACAGTTGGAAATCTGCGCCTCCACCGACTCAGAAAAATCATCCTTCCCGCTGCTTTGCCGTGCATAGATCAGTGCTTTCATTGTTTTTGCTCCTCATTCTACTTGTTTTAATATACACCATATTGTATATTTAACAAGTAGTCATAGTAGTTATTGCTATTATTGCAATTCTGGCCGCCATGCTGCTGCCCGCGTTGGAGAAAAGTCGCCAGAAAGCCCGGGCCATTACCTGTGCCAATAACCTCAAGCAATGTGGTGTCCTCTTTACAAATTACAGCAATGATTATAATGATTTCATTCCGCCGGCAAACTCTCCGAAAGGCACAGGTCTGGAGAATGCCGGAACGGAATGGTATCCGAATTTTACTTACGCAACCATACTTTTGGCGTATAACTCTTCCTCTATTGCCGCTGAATTTTCCGATTCCGCAACCCCGGAAGCTCGAAAAGCAGAGCTGTTGAAAATCTTTAACTGCCCCACAAAACCATATCAAGCAATTCCCGACACATATTATGGTGCGGCCTCCCGGCAGGTTTACGGGATGAACCCCATGTTAAAGGGGTCCTGGGATACACGAGTACTGATTAAACTCAACAATATCAATCGCATCACCCACTACGTTGCTTTCGTTACAGGAAAGCAGCCTTCCTCCACTATCTTACTGGCAGACAGTGTTCACGCCGGAAGTTCCGCGAAACCAGCGTTCGTTGGAAAAATCATGGCCAATTATTTCAGCGCAGCTGACGCAAAAATCGCCCTCGCTCATGGGAAACAAGCCAACGTACTGACTCTGGACTGCAGTGTCCGGTCTATGGGGATTAATGAACTTGCCTCACTGGCGAAACTGTCAACAGACAATATCTACAGCAGTGATGGTATAAAATTACGCTGACCGAAATGAATGATTGAAGAAAGATGAGAAACAAATGATGAATCCTCTATACAAGACCTTTCTAATTTTTTCCCTGGCAATTGGAGCATCTGCGCCGGCCGCCGACGTGAACCTGCTGCGAAACAGCAATTTTGCAACCGGCATGGCCCAATGGAAACAGTCGAGCCTTCCTTGTCAGATCAGGGGAGGAAAGTTGATTGCAAAAATTCCCGAAGGTCGTTCTCCTTATTCCAGTTTGCTGTTCCAGCAAGTATCGCTTCCCGGCGGGAAAACCTACCGTCTGTCCTTTCAGATTGAATGCAAAGGAAAGGGAAGTTTCCGCGCCGTGTACCAGGACTCCCGGAAGCCCTATACCAACCGAGGACTCGCCATGAATTGGACACTGGGACCGGGAAGCCATTCTCTGGAAACCTTATTCACCTCCTCACAACGAGACGGGAATCCCGCTCAACTCACATTCAATTTCAGTCGCCTGCCCGGGGAAGTGTCGTTGTCTCACATTCGCCTGGAAGAGGTCTCCTTAGCCAGAATTCCATTTTCCCTCAGCCCCCAGTGGCGTGTTTTCTGGAATTGTCAACTGCCGACACAATGGCATGAGATTCCCCAAAGTCTCGACAATCAATCCGGCACGGTTGTACCCATGCAGAAGGGTTGGATCGATCTGCGCCAGTGGAAGCAGGGCGGATTTCAGCCGGAACGCTCCACCGCCATACTTTACAACCAGTTTGATTCCACGACATCAGGGCTGATGCGAGTTGGATTCTGTGCGGACTGGTATTTCGACATCTATTTCAATGGGAAACGTATTTTAACCAGGACGGGGATAAAACCCTTTTCCCCTGACAATTGTTTCGAAGACCTCATAGTGAAACAAGGCAGCAATCTGCTGGTCGCAGTAGTACGCGCAGGAAGCAGCGGGTGGGGATTCGGCTGTGGCATTCCCCGTTCTCCCATCATTTTTCAGGAAAATTCAACGTGGAAGAAATACCAACTGACTTCTCCGGAAATCGAATCAGGCAGCGCCCTGGATTTGTCTGGACAAGTGGACCGGCCGGCAGGGAAATCGGGCCGGTTGACAATATCGGACAAGGGCGAACTTGTCTTCGAAAAGGAACACGCAAAGCCGGTTCGTCTGCTGGGGTTCAATGGTATGAAAAATATTTTCGAGACAAAGGATGACGAGGCGTTCAAAAAAAGAGTACAACGTTTCGCACAAGCTGCCAGACGACAGGGATACCGGCTCTTTCGTGTTCACGCCCTTCTCGACAGATGGCTCTGCCAAGGAGCCACGCAGGATATGGCAATCAATCCGGCATATCTGGATCGCTGGGACTATCTTATTTCTGAGTTGAAGAAGGAAGGGATCTACATCCATCTGGTGATCTTTTCGTTTCACCTTTATACAAAAGAGAATTCTTCGGCGTTTGAAGACAGAACCCGGCATAAGCTGATGATGTATCTGAACGGAAAATGGGAAATGGATCGATTCCGGTATGCGGTGAATACGCTGTTTCAACACGTCAACCCATATACTGGAATTGCGTGGAAGGATGATCCCGCAATCGCCTGGGTGGAGTATTACAACGAACAATCGCTGGGGCTTGGCGGACGTATGTTTTCTGTATTGCAAAAGAATCCCGTAATACGCGAGCATCTTTTGCGCTGCTGGCATGGCTGGTTGGAGAAAAAATATGGAAAATCTATGCAGAAGGCGGAAATTCCGACATCTGCCGGGGAAAAACTCAGCAATGATTTTGCACTATTCTGGATGGATCAGGCCAAAGAGAGCGCATTGCGATGTGAAAAAATCATCCGGGAAACCGGCTATCAGGGGCTGGTGAGCAATTACAGCTATTCTAAAAACCTGGGCCATGCGGCAGTCCGTTGGGAAACGATACCACTTGTAGATGTACATGCTTACTTCAAGCACCCAAGCAACTGGACTCAAAAGGACTCTGTCGTTGAATCCGACAGCTCGATTGAAGAGGAAACGGGATATTGGAAAGACAGCAACTCCGTAAAATTGGCGGGACGCCCCTTTATCAGCGGAGAATTCAATCACTGTTTCTGGAATCCCTACCGCTATGAGTCAGGGATGGTTTTCGGCGGCTATTCTGCTCTGCAAGGATATGGCGCGTTGGAAATTCATGAGCAACCGGTGATTCTGGATGATATTTCGAAAGAAGCGGCAAGTTGTTTTTATGTCGGCAACTCCCCCCTGCTTCGGGCTGCGCAGTTTTTGACCGCCTGCCTGTTTCAACGCGGAGATGTTCAAACTTCTCCGCACCAGGTTGCCCTGATTGTCCCTCAAAAATTTCTGCGCAATCACTCACAGGCCGACAAGGCCGTCTCCCCGGTCCAGGCCAACATCGGCCTGTTGGCAGGATTCGGACTTGTCTTTCCGGGGGAACCAGCAGCGGCGGGCACGATCGCTCAACCAGTTGCTGACCTCGCCTTCCCGATTTCCGGCAGTACGGAAATCCTGTCCCACGACTGGTTTTCCGAAGTGGTGAAACCGCAAAACAACCACAATGCGTTCTCCCTTGACGAAGCGGTCGCGATCATGAAAGAGAAAGGGATTCTTTCGCCCCGCAATATCAGCTCTCCGAAACGGGGAATCTTTCAAAGTGATACGGAAGAGCTTCTCCTGAAATCCCGTGAGAAGAAAATGACGGTCATAACACCACGTACAGAAGCGATTTGCATGACGGCCGGAGAACGGGAATCGTTGAAATTCTTTCAAGTCGAGAAAAATTCCGCCAACAGTTGTATCGCCGCATGTTCCATTGATAATAAACCGCTTGCAACAAGCCGCAGAATCGTTTTTCTCTACATGACCGAAGAGGCAAACAGCAATATGAGTCTGGCGGCAAACCGGGCCACGCTGCTCTCTCCGGGCTCAGCTCCACTCCTCGCCCGTACCGGTGTTCTTGAATTGAATGTTCGCCGGCAGGGAAGCTGGAAGTTGTATGCCCTCGGAATGAATGGGAGCCGGAGGGAAGAAATTCCCGTAAGGAATTCCGCTTCCGGCTTGAAGCTTCGACTCGACACCGCATCTCTGCAATATGGGCCTACTCCTTTTTTTGAATTGGTTGCAGATCAGGATGCTCCTGAACGGAAAGTTGTAACCGAATAAGTTATGGAAATGTATATCGTTGAGAATATTGCCGCGCGGCCGGATGTTGCCGTGAACGTTCCGCAGATTGTTTTCGAAGCGGAACCGGAACTGGAAAAACTTTCCGCCTTCGCCTGGAAATGCGCCGCGGAACACATCTCCTCCTGTCCCGGAGCGCCTCAGAGTCCCTACATGGACGAGGCGTTTGCCGAGGACCGGATCTGGATCTGGGATACCTGCTTCATGGTGCTTTACTGCAAGTATGCGCCGGAGATTTTTCCCGGCGTTGAAAGTCTGCGGAACTTCTACCTGCCGATGCTCGACGGCGTGGAGACGCCGCTCAAAATCCACATTCCCGACAACCCGCCCCTGTTCGCCTGGGCGGAGTGGGAAAATTATCGCATCACCGGAGATCGCGAACACCTGAAGGAGCTTTTCTTTCAACACCGCTATCCGCAGAGGATGTTCCGCTTCTTTGAATCCCTTCACTATGGCGACCGCTTTCCGTACATGAGTTCCCTCTACCCCGTGCAATGGCAGAAAACGCCATTCGGGTACCACTGGTCGGGCGGCCGCTGCGGCATGGACAACACCCCGCGCGGAGATTTCCCCCGTACCGTGATCGACAACGATCCCGCATATCGAAAGATCCTTTTTCTGGACGCCGCCGCCCAGCAGGCGCTGAGCGCGCGAATCATCTGGGAAGTGACCGGCGACACGGCGTTCCGCCAGGAGTATGACACCCTTGCAGCATTGCTGAATCACTACTACTGGGATGAAGAGGACGGCTGCTATTATGACATCGAAGCGACCGCTCCCCATCGCCGCGTCAAGGTCATGACTCCGGCCTCATTCTGGCCGTTGCTCGCCGGCGTTGCGTCACCGGAACAGGCGGCACGCATGGCCGCTCATGCGGAAAATGCGATGGAGCTGGGCGGTCCGGTGCCGTTCCCCTCCGTCGCGCGCAATTCGCCGCATTTCGACCCGGCCGGCGGCTACTGGCGCGGCGGCGTCTGGTTGCCGACCGCCTACATGGCCGTCAAAGCGCTGGAACAGTATCAATTTACCGCTCTGGCGGACCGTCTGGCGGAACAGTTGGTGCGGCATCAGTTGCGTACGTGGCTCGAATTTTCACCGCATACGGTGTGGGAGGTTTATTCCCCGACCCGTGCGGAACCCGCCACCTGCAAATACAACTGTCTGCCCGATCACGGCAAACCGGATTTCTGCGGCTGGTCGGCTCTGGGGCCGATCAATCTGACCATTGAAAATGTTCTCGGAATTCAGGCGGACGGCGTTTCCCGGATGATTCACTGGCGGCTGCACCACACCTGCCGCCACGGCATACGCAACCTCCGTTTCGGCGGCGTAACCGCTTCGCTGGAGTTTGACCGGGGAACCATTGCCGTGGAAACTTCAGAGCCGTTCCGGTTGAAAATCGAAGACAGAATATATCACATTCCGGCAGGCGTCTGCCGGATAAAGGAAGGAAAAATTTCATGAAGAGGATCGGAAAAATTTCACCCCGCACTTCGAACCAGATCCAGTCCTCCCGCATCGGCATCGGCTTCGAATGTCTCGACCGGAAGATGTGGGACGATGTGGATGAAGTGTACGACTATGCCGTCGCCACCGGCGCCAAATACGCCCGCGTTCAAACCGGCTGGAGCCGCACGGAACTGGTCCGCGGCCAATACGATTTTACCTGGCTGGATCGAACCGTCGACAAACTTCTTGCCGGCGGCATCCAGCCCTGGCTGAATCTCGGATATGGCAACATGCTGTACACCGACGCCCCGGCACCGGACGCCTGCGGCTGGGTTCCGCTCTACACCGAAGAGGCCAGAACCGGATGGCGGAATTACATCGCGGCACTGGTCCGGCATTTTCGCGACCGGGTATCCCTTTACGAAGTCTGGAACGAGCCTTACAGTAAGGGCTTCTGGCTGCCCGGCCCCCCTTCGCAAAGCGAATATGTGGAGCTGGTCAAACTGACCGCCGAGGTAATCCGGGGGATTCTGCCCGAAGCGAAAATCATCGGCGGCAACACCGGGACCGAATTGTGGTTCGCCCCTTGTATCGAAGAGTATATGAAGCTCGGACTGGGCCGGTATCTGGATGTGTATTCGTATCATCGCTACCGGGTCATGCCGGAGATTGAAACGCCGGAATGGATCAACTTCTATCGGGCCATCTTCAAAAAATATGGCGCCGACCACCTGGAGCTTTGGCAGGGCGAAGCGGGATTTCCTTCGGTCACCAGTGAAACGGAAGCGCTGGCCGGAGTGCCGATGAACGAAGAGATCCAGGCCAGACTGCTGTTGCGCAGTCTGCTGACCGACCTCTATCTGGAGAATGACTACACCTCCTACTTCACCATTTCCGACTTCAAATATTACTACAAGAACGGGTTCCGGAACAAACCCAATTATTTCGGACTGCTCACGACGGATACTCCGCCGCGCCCGAAAAAGTCGTATGACGCGTTCCGCCACATCTGTACGCTTTTCGACAGTTCCACCCGGCGGGATAAAACCACACTGGCGACGATGGAGACCTGCAACGCACTGGCGGAGAAGGACCGTTACTCGTTTCACGAAAAAATCACCTCCTCCAATGTGGTCGCATTCGAGCGGAACGGCCGGCCGCTGATCGCCTGGTGGCAGAAGGTTTCCGCGTTGAAAGATTCTTCGCCATACCCGATGAATCTGCTGGTATGGTCTCCGGACAAAGCGTTTCAAAAACCGGTCGTGATCGACCCGCTGACCGGAGAGGTGTTTGAATATGATTTCATCTACGAGAAACCGGATTGCCGGGTGAAGATCCTCGACGCTCCGTTGAAAAACTATCCGATGCTGCTGGCGGACCGGGAGGCCGTTTTGAACTGCATTTCGGTGGAAGAATAAATCCGGGCGAGGAGGCGCCCGTGGCGCCTCCCATCCCGGAACGGACCATTTCTCATGGAGGGCATGGGGGCCTCTCTCCGGAGTTGCAAAATTGCCCGGATGCCTCCCCCCCCGGGAGAACGGCGAAGAATTGACGCTTCAACCCGGAACCGGCGGTCGCCGGCCCGAATGCATGCAAAATATCCGATGCGATTGCCCAAGAGCATTTGACTTGATGTTTTTGTATGCTATTGTATGGACCGCCGGAACTGTGTCGAGACGAGAATCGTTCCGCGGCTCCGGCCTGAGTTCTCCGCAGGAGAAAAACATCGGGAGGTTCCACGCGGCAGCGCTCCGTTCCTCCATTTGCCAATTTTGACCGGAAGGAGTCCGTCTCATGCTGAAAACTGTCAACACCCCCGTCGGCCCCGTCTCTGTTCACATTCAATCCGACGACTGGAACTGCGAACTGCGCAACAACAATCCGCTGCCCGGCATCACCCTCGTCACCCTGGAGCTCCAGCGCGACACCCCCGCTGTCCTGCCGCAGACGACCATCAGCTGGGTGGTCCCCTCGATCGACATCCAGTACCGCTGGCATCCCTTCGCCGGCACGACCGGCTGCTGGCTTCCGCCGGACTGGAACCAGTCCCTCCTTCACAGCGAACTCGCCATCGGCTCCCCCGTCGTCAGCCTCTGCAGCCACCGCGGCGCGAACCGCATGACCTTCGCCTTCTCCGACGCACTCAATCCGGTCGACATCCGTTGCGGCATCCGCGAAACCGACGCTTGGCTCGTGAATGAGATCCACTGTTTCACCACCCCTTCCGCGCCGGCGGACAGTTACTGCGCCACCTTGCGGATCGACACCCGCAGTTCCGTTTCCGGCGAAACCGCTCTGGCCGACGTCGCCGCCTGGTGGGCCGCCATGCCGGAGTACCGCCCCTGCCCGGTTCCGGATGCCGCCCGGCATCCCTTCTATTCGACCTGGTACAGCTTCCATCAGGATCTTTTCGATCACGAACTCGAGGAGGAGTGCAAACTCGCCCGCGAATACGGCATGGAGGGAATCATCGTCGACGACGGCTGGCAGACCGAAGACAACAGCCGCGGTTACGCCTACTGCGGCGACTGGGAGATCTGTCTCAAACGCTTCCCCCGGATGCGCGAACACGTCGACCGCGTCCACGCCCTCGGCATGAAGTATCTGCTCTGGTATTCGCTGGTCTGGGCGGGCTACGAAAGCGAAGCGTACCGCCGCTTCTCCGGCAAGTTTCTGTATCACAACGACCGGCTCCGCGCCGCCGCGCTCGATCCCCGCTTCCCGGAAGTGCGCGAATATCTGCTCAACATCTACGAACGCGCCCTGATCGAATGGGACCTTGACGGCTTCAAATTCGACTTCCTCGACTCCTTCCGTTTCGACGGGGAGGATCCCGCCGTCGCCGAAGGGTATGCCGGGCGGGACTACAAGCTGCTCTCGCGTGCGGTGGACCGGCTGCTCACCGACGCCATGACCCGGCTGCGGGCCATCCGCCCGGACATTCTGATCGAATTCCGTCAGCGGTACATCGGCCCGGCAATGCGCAAGTACGGCAACATCTTCCGGGTCGGGGACTGTCCCTGCGACGTCATCGCCAACCGGACCGGCATCGTCAACATCCGGCGATTGTCGGGTGATACGGCGGTCCACTCCGACATGCTCATGTGGAACTACAAGGAGCCGGTGGAGGTCGCCGCGCTTCAGCTTCTGAACGTGCTCTTCGCCGTACCGCAGATCTCGGTCCGGCTCCGTGACATTCCGGAGTCCCACCGCCGGATGCTGAAGTTCTACCTCGACTTCTGGCGGGAGTTCCGCGACGTACTGCTCGACGGCAAACTCCACGCCCGGCAGCCGGAATGCAACGACACGGTCGTTTCCGCGGAGAAGGAGAACCGCCGGGTCAGCGTTCTTTACGCCGCGCACAGCGCCTTGCATCTCGCGCCGCAGGATGGCGGAACGGAGTGCATCGTCAACGCCTCCGGCAGTGTCGGATTCGTGCTCGATCTCGACCGGGAACCGGTCGAAAGCACTTGTTTCGATGCCCAGGGCAACGTCATCCGGCTGGATGCGATTCACGCCGGCCTCAACCAGGTGAGTCTGCCGCCGGCCGGAATGATCCAGCTCTCCTTCTGAGCGAAAAATTCAGAACAGTTCCCGGGCGGAAAACAACGCCCGGGAACCGCTCCGGAACGGATAGAGCCGCTCTGAAAATGCGCGGTTTGCATCAACGACGTCCCGATACGGGGTATCCGTGATGTCGACGGCGCCGAAATTGCAGTTTTCTCCATCCCACCGCCCCAGAATCGGCTGGTCGAACAGGGTGAAGAAATGGATTCCGACCAGATTCGGATGGCGAGCCGCCGATTCATACTGGCGGAAAACAACCTCCCGTCGTGCGCCCGGCATCGTTCCCGGATTGGCATAGGGCCCCCAGGTGCCGCGCTCCAGTTCGCCGCCCACGGTCGACTCCGTGATGAGGATGGGCACATCGGCCATGCCGTGCGGTGCGAAGTGATCAAAGACCGGCTGATAGAGATTGTAGGAGACCACATCGCAACATTCGGCTGCGGCGCGATTGAGTCTGCGATTGGTGTAGTCATATCCGACATAAAGCCGGGAGCCGAGATAGAGAGTATTGGGGGAACCGGCTTTCACGACCGCTTTTGAAACGGTGAAGAACCGGCGGACCGATTTCTCAAAGAACTCGTCAATATCTTCCCGCCAGCCGTTTCCCTCCGGCAGAATCCGCAGCCGGGCCAACGCATCCCAATCCGCGAAATCACATTTCCAGGCGGAATTCAGCGCTTCGATCGAGCCGTATTTTTTCCGGAGATCCCTCATCAGCTCCTGTTTTGCGGCGGTCGCGGGATCCGCGATCAGAGTGTCGGTTCCCAGCGATCGCTTCCGGTTGGCGAAACGCAGTTCATTGCCGACAAAGATGCCGATGCACCACGGATCGTTTCTGCACCAGTCGAACTCCCGGCTGAAGATCTTCTGCATTCCGGGTTCGAATGCGGGATCGAAGACATCGTAGAATCCACCTTTGGCCAGACGGGGCAGCCCTGCGGGAAGAGGCAGATTCACCACATAGGGAATCCGGCGCATGCGGCAGATTTCCTGATCGCTCCAGTTGCCGATCGTGTTGAATCCCCAGTCGGCCAGCCGGAGGAGCATGAAACGGTTGAACGCATCCCGGTAATCGGGGCCGTACTTCCTCCGCAGATTGGCCGATGTGAAGCCGAATCGACCATCCTTTCGCGTGCTCTTTCCCTCAAAAAACTTCTCCAGTCCCGGACCGCCGGTCAGCAGATCGGTACTGCGAATCGAATTGAGACCGCGGGAGAAGAACAGCCGCCCTTCCGGATCGATCAGCCACCATTTCCCCTGATATTTTTCCGTCCGGAAAAATCCGGTCGCCTTCAACTGTGGTCCCTCCGCCCAGCCGCCATAGCGGTTCCACCCGGCGACCGGGGCGCGCAGCTGTCCGGCCTCCTCCCGGAGGCGGCTCCGGAGCGCTTCGTCGGAGTGGATCTTCTGCGGCCACTCCTTGTGGATATACTGCCCATACCGGTCAATGCAGGGGAAGAACCGTTCCGGCGAGGTCACTTCAGGCGCCACTTCCGACCGCCCGGAAACCCGGCAGTTGCGGATGGAAAATCGAACTTTTCCCGGAGCAAAAACCTCCACTCGAAGCCGGGTCACGCGGGCGGAATCGAAATTTCTGCCGCCGCGAAACCCGATCGGCACCCCCCGAAGCCGGGGCGGGAATCCGGGATCGAACCGCGACGGTCCGGCGTGGTTGAGCCGAAAGCGCAACGGTTTTGTCTCGCCGGGGCGAATCGATGAACGCCCCACCAGCTGATCGTTCATATAGAATGCGACACCGCAGAAACCATCCGGATTCCGATTTTCCACTTCACACTCAAAACGGCTGAATTTGGAAAAGTCCCAGTGCTCCCCCTGGTCCGGACGCAGATGAAGCCCCATCCACGGCTGATTGCCGGTCGCCAGGATCTCCAGATTCCCGGGATTCTCCACTCGTGCGGAAATGCCGGCGGCGCAAGCCGCTTTGGCAAACGTCAGTTGTTGTTCCTCCGCTGCAGCAGACAGAATACCGCACCCCAGAACAGCAAGCCACATCAGGATTTTCATGCTTCCATCTTCCTTTCATCATTATGGATATGACACGAGATCCGACATATAAAAATATTGCGGAGTCACACAGCTCAACTTCGGAGTCCTCCACTCCCCCAGCGAGAGCCAGCGGACATGGCCGTCCGCGGCGGCCGCACTTGACTGGGCGAGGTGGCGCAGATGAATGCGTCCGCCGCTGGAAGTGTTCGATCCCCACATATACCGTCCGTATCCACGCCACGCTCCGGCATCCGCAGTGACGGTGTCTGTGCCGAGAAAGGTGACGGAGGGTCGTTTCATGCGGTTGGCCAGAAAGAAAATGGAAGATCCATCGACATGCAGAAACTTGCCGGCAAGGGCGGTGAAAGCCGCACCGGAAAGATTCCACTGATTGTGAAATCCATAGCTGTAGTAGAACTGGGCGGAGGAGTTGAGAGAGGAGTTGCGTATCTCCTCCGTGATCGGATTCCCGATCTTCGGACAATTCAACACTTTAACATTCAGATACTTCAGGCGGAGAAACATCGTGGTCCATGGAGTCGAGTATGTCTTCTCCGCCGTCTGAACAATCAGCATGTCGTTGAATGCCATACTGTACTGTGCCTGTGCCATCATGACCTGCCGGAGATTGCCCTGACAATTCGAGGCAGCGGCCTGCTCCCGCGCACGCGTCAGGGCAGGAAGCAGCAGAGCCATCAGGATGGCAATGATACTGATAACAACTAGAAGTTCTATTAACGTAAAATATCTTCTCATGAACGCCTCCTTGCTATATGTTGTGTTGCCATGGACCCCCTGCGGGAGAAATTTTTCTTGCTCCGACGCTCTTCCGGACACACAGAACCGGAGCGAGCCTGGTGATGTGCGCAATGCTGTCCACCCCCTGCATGATGTAGTGGTCGAGCAGGTACATCGCCTGATATCCCAGTTCATACACCGGATTGCGGAGGGTTGTCAGCGGCGGATCAAAGCTCTCCGCGGCAGACAGGTCGTCAAAGCCGATCACCGAAAAGTCCTCCGGAACCGCACAGTGAAACGACCGCAGGACCCGGATCAGTTCCATCGCGGAAATGTCATCCCGGCACCAGAAGGCGGTCGGAGGCTCCGGATCCTCCATCGCCTCTCGAATCTGTTCCCGGAACGGTTCCCCGAACTGATGCCGCTCGGAAACGATCTCAAATATCCGATCGAATCGCATCGGCTCGCGCAGAAACGGTTCCAACACCGTGGCCCGGTCGTTCATCATATAATGAAACTCCGGCACCCTCTCTGGTTCGGTTCGAAGCGGATAGACGATTCCGATGCGCCGGTGGCCGTTTTCCCTCAGAAAACTGGCGACGGTATGGGCAACCTGTTGAAAATCGAAGGAAACCACACCAATCCATGGCAACCCGAAATCGCAGTCGATCGACATCTGCGGCAGATCGTTCCGCGCCACCAGTTCGGCGAGCGGAGGATCGGTCTCGAACTGCCGGCCGCCGAGGTGGATGACTCCGGCATAGTTCCGTACGAGTTCCTCCACAGATGCAACAATCTCCTGCCGGGAGGCGTCTGGTGGCGGCAGTTGATACGGGATCAATGCGTAGCCCCGCTCCATCGCCCGGTCGGCGATGCCGGAATAGATCCCGAAATGACGCTGCCCATACTCCGTCGACGGCAGGTAGTAGTCGGAAAACATCGTCGGCAGAATCAACGCAATGTTCTGCGGACCGGAACGTTTCAGCGGCGTAACAAACCAGTTGCGCTCATGCTGGCGACGGACGATCAGATGCTCTGTTTCCAGCCGGAGATACACTTTCCGGACCGTCTGCCGGGCAACGCCCAGCGCCTGGGACACACGGTTGACCGGCGGCAACGCCTTGCCGGCGAATTCCCGACGGTGCAGACGCAACCACTCGGAAAAGGCATCATAAATCACGGAAATGGTACTGTTTCGCGAACAGTTGCACATTTTCTCCCGCAGATTTCCCAGAAATGCCGGTTCCATGCTTACAATCTCCGTTTTTCTAAACTATTATATTCTGATTTTTTCAGATTGTCAACTGAATTTTCAAAATCTGCAGTTGTTATTGCCAATAGGGTTTCTATTGTAAACAATTCATTTCGGGCAGAAAAGTCAGGCATGCCGTTTCTGAAGATGATACTGTATTTTTTCAACAGCCCCCATGACATACCTGGCGCGAATCTTACAGGAATGGGACGCACGGTACAGCAGAGGTGTGCCGCATCTGTCTCGACGCATAGCAGCAGAAGTGAACATTGCGAGCACGCTGAAACACAAATTTCAGCAACTGCCCGCCGCAGAGCGGCGACACACTCTCCAGAAAAAACATTCCGCGGCAGATTGCAGTTGCCTCAACTGCAGATCAATCGATGGCCGTGCACGAAGCGATTCGAGCCGACTTCTCAATGAATTCGCCGGAATCTGCGCGAAACTGCTTTAAAAACACGAAAGAACGATGTATATTATCGGATACGACGTCAAACCGATCCGGGAGGAGCTACATCGATGCGGATTCTCTTCGTTTGCACCGGCAACAGCTGCCGGAGTCCCATGGCGGAACTGTACTTCGACGACCTCTGCCGCCGGGCGGGCCGGAGCGATTTTCTCGTCCGCTCCGCCGGAACCTGCACCGGAGACGGCGGAACGGTCTCCCGCGGCGCCGCAAGCGTGATGCAGGCGCTCAACATCGACAGCAGCCGCTTCCGCTCCCGCAGTCTCACTCCGGCCATGGCCGCGGAATCGGATCTCATCGTCGCCATGACCGCGTCCCACCGGCAGGCGGTCCTCGCTTTGGCGCCGGATGCGGCTTCCAAGGTCCATCTGCTGCTCGACTTCGACGGCGGCGGCGATGTGCCCGATCCCTTCGGCGGCAGCGACGCATGTTACCGGGCGGTGTTCGCCCGGATGAAACCGGCTCTGGAAAATCTGGCAAAACAGCTATTTCGATAAGCGAATCAACAACTCACATTATCTTTTTGCAAGGAGAACAACATTTATGGTTCAGATCATCGACTGGTACGGCAAATCCCTCCGGGTTGCCATCGGCACCGACCACGGCGGTTTTTCTCAGAAAGCGGAGCTGGCCGCCTGGCTGGAATCCCGCGGAGCAAAGGTGATCGACTGCGGTCCCTTCTCCTTTGACACCACGGATGACTACTCCGACTTCGGCGCTCCGGTGGCCCGGGCCATCGCCCGCGGCGAAGCCGAGTGCGGCATTCTGATCTGCCGCTCCGGCGTCGGCATGGGAATCCTCGCCAACCGCGTCCACGGCGTCCGCGCCGTCGTCGCAGACAACGTGGAACTCGCGAAGAAGAGCCGGACTCACAACTGCTCGAACGTGCTGGTTCTGCCCGGTGACTCGCTCGATTTCGCCGGCATGAAACCGGTCATCGAAAGCTGGTTCAATGCGCCGTTCAGCGGCGACGAACGGCATGTCCGCCGCCTGATCAAGCTCGAAACCAACACCTACGACGACATCGCCGCGGTGCGCGCCGCCGATCCCGAAGTCGCCGCGATCATCGACCACGAAGCGGAACGGCAGGCCGACGGCATCGAACTTATCGCCAGCGAAAACTTCGCTTCGTGCGCCGTCCGCGCCGCGCAGGGTTCGGTGCTGACCAACAAATACGCCGAAGGCTATCCGGGCAAGCGCTATTACAACGGCTGCGAATTCATCGACCAGATGGAGTCGCTCGCCATTGAACGGGTGAAGAAGCTCTTCGGCGCCGAAGCCGCGAACGTTCAGCCCCACTCCGGCAGCGCCGCCAATCAGGCGGTCTACATGGCGCTCTGCCAGCCCGGCGACACGGTGCTGTCGATGAGCCTCGACCACGGCGGCCACCTGACCCACGGGCATCCGCTGAACTTCTCCGGCATGCTCTACAACATCGTTCCTTACGGCGTCAACCGCGAGACCGAAATGATCGACTACGACGAAGTGGAACGTCTCGCCGTCGAACACAAGCCGAAGATGATCCTCGCCGGCGCCTCCGCCTATCCGCGGGTGATCGACTTCGCCCGTCTGCGGGCGATCGCCGATCTGGTCGGGGCCAAGCTCTTCGTCGACATGGCGCACATCGCCGGACTGGTCGCCGCCGGAGAACATCCGAACCCGGTTCCCTACTGCGACGTGGTCACCACCACCACCCACAAGACGCTGCGCGGACCGCGCGGCGGCCTGATCCTCTGCCGCGAAGAGTACATCAAGGCGATCAACTCCAAGGTGTTCCCCGGCATGCAGGGCGGCCCGCTCGAGCATGTGATCGCGGCCAAGGCGGTCTGCTTCGGCGAAGCGCTCACGCCGGCCTTCAAGGCCTATCAGCTCCAGGTCAAGCTCAACGCGGCGAAACTTTCGGCCGAGCTGGTCCGCCGCGGGTTCCGGATCGTTTCCGGCGGCACCGACAACCATCTCATGCTGATCGACCTGCGGCCGAAACACGCCACCGGCAAAGTGGTCGCCAACGCGCTCGACCTGGCGCGGATCACCGTCAACAAGAACATGATCCCCTTCGACCCGGAGAAACCCTTCGTCACCAGCGGCATCCGGGTCGGAACCCCGGCGGTGACCACCCGCGGGCTCAAGGAGGCGGAGATGGTCAAGGTGGCCGACTTCATCGAACGCGGCGTCGAACTGCGCGAGGATGAGGCCGCGCTCCGCGCCCTCGGCAACGAGGTCAAGGAGTTCATGGCGGATTTCCCGATGCCCTGTTTTTAATTCCGGAGAGGACCCAAAATGATCGATATCAAATTTATTCGTGAGAACAGCGAACTCGTTCGCGCCAACTGTATCCGCCGCGGTTTCGAGGTGGATATTGACGGTCTGCTCAAGCTCGACGCCGAAGCGCGCCGTCTCTCGCAGGAGTCGGAGGCGCTCCGAGCCGAACGCAACCGGCTCAGCAAGGAGTGCGCCAAGGATCCCGCCGCCCGCGAGCAGGTCAAACAGCTCAAGACGGTGCTCTCTTCCAAGGAGGAGACGCTGGCCGGGCTTCAGGAGCAGATGCATCAGATCCTGATCCGCATGCCGAACATGCTCGCGCCGGATGTGCCGGACGGGCAGGACGACACCGGCAACGTCGAAATCAAGAAAGTCGGCAAAATTCCGACCTTTGACTTCAAGATCCGCGACCATCAGGAGCTGGGCGAACTGCTCGACATCCTCGACATTCCGCGCGGGGCCAAAGTGGCGCAGGCCGGATTCTACTACTGGAAGGGCAAAGGGGCGATTCTGGCCCAGTCGCTTTACTTCTGGGTACAGCGGGTGCTGGTCGAACGCGGCTTCACGATGTTCATGACCCCCTGCCTCGCGAAGGAGCGCACCCTCTTCGGCACCGGCTATCTGCCGTTCTTCGCCGATCAGACCTACAACATCGAAGGGGAGGATCTCGCTCTCATTGGAACTTCGGAGCAGACGCTGGTCGGCTACCACGCCGACGACGTGCTCGACGGGGCGAAACTTCCGCTCTGCTACACCGCCTTCACCCCCTGCTTCCGCACCGAGGCGGGCAGCTACGGCAAGGCAGCGCGGGGGATCTTCCGCGTGCACCAGTTCCACAAGGTCGAGCAGATCATCTTCTGCAAGCCGGAGGATTCGCCGAAATACCACGAATTCTGCCTGGCGAACGAGGAATACATCCTCCAGCAGCTGGGGATCCCCTACCACGTGGTCAACGTCTGCGTCGGCGACCTCGGCGCGCCGGGGTACAAGAAGTATGACATCGAAGCGTGGTTCGCCGGATTCGGCGCCTACCGCGAGGTCACCAGCAACACCAACCTGACCAGTTTCCAGAGCCGCCGGCTGAACATCCGCTACAAGGATGGTGACACCCGCGACTACGTCCACACCATCAGTGCGACGGCGGTGACCGACCGGGTGCTGATTGCGATCATGGAGAACTTCCAGCAGGAGGACGGCACAGTCATCGTGCCGGAGGTGCTCCGTCCGCTGTGCGGCTTCGACCGGATCGAACCGGCGAAGAAGTAAAAACCAGCAGCGTTACGATTCCGGGCGGGAGTGCAGATGCATTTTCCGCCCGGATTTTCATTCAGAGGAACATATCCAACTCCTGCGAGCGATTGCGTCGCTCAGCAGCCGGACCGCTGGTATCTCGCACGCAGAGCCTCACCGGAACCCCGAGCCGTCGGGGGACCACCAGAGTTGGCACTTGAATCTTGCGGATCAGCGTTTCAGCAGCCAGACGGCCAATCTCTTCGCGTGAACAAAGCAGCGAAGTGAGCTCGGCAGCTCCCGGATCCGGCGTGTTCTGCCCTCGAAAACCGATCACCGAAAAATCTTCCGGCACGCGACATCCGATGCGTCGGATCGCCGCAGTTAACTCCCGGGCGAAGATGTCATTCCGACACCAGAATGCCGTCGGGCACTGCTCCTGTTCTAACAGTTTCAGCAACTGCCTCTCCAGATCTGCCGGCTGGGAAAAATAGAGACAGGCCTCCTCCAAAATCTCTACACCATGCCGGGCAAACAGCGCCATTGCCTGCGGAGAACCGGTAAGGTCATAACAGCAGAGATGATGTTCCCGGCAATCGGCGGCCAGGCAGAGGCCGAGCCGTCGGTGCCCGAGCGGCTGCAGATATTGCAATAGAGTTTCCGCCAACAGATCGCAATCGAATGAAACAGTCGTCACATTCGGATAATCCACCGCACCACAAAGCAAAATCTGCGGAATCTTCTGCTGTAGAAAAATCAACTCCAGGGTCGGGTCCGTTTCAAACCCGCGGTCACCGAGGTGAAGAAGTCCGACCAGCCGCGGCAGAACTGTGTCGATCCAGCGTTGCACCTCGTCGCGAGGAGCCTCCGGGGCCGGCGGGAAAAGCGGTACAGTGGCAAATCCACGCCGCCCCGCTTCCCCGGCAAATCCATTGTAATACCCCTGTGACATCGGTCCGGATAGGCTCTCCGGCGCATAGTACTCCTCAAACCGGCGCGGCAGAATGATGCCGATGCAGGGGACCCCCTTCTCTCCGGCGGAGCAGACCAGATAACAGCGGCCGTTCTCCCGTCGTCGCAACAATCCCTCGGCTGCGAGCTGTTCATACGCCTTGTGAACGGTTCCGCGGCCGATACCGTAACGTGCCGCCACCTGCCGTTCCGGCGCAAGCGCGCTTCCTTCCGGAATGGAACGACTCTCCCGCCGGAGAAACTGCCGCAGCCGATCACAGAACTCTCCCGCGGAACAACGCCGCCTCCCCTCTTCCAGCAGCAGATCAAACTCAGGAAGAATCCGTTCCATGTATCATCCCCTCAATACCACGCAGTATACCGTCTTATATAATACTATAATTAGTTTATGGTATTTATTCAACATTTTTTCTTAAAAAGAGTTTAATTTATGGTATCGAAAAAGTTGACTTTCTCTTTTCTTTCCGGTATAATTAGCTTGAAGAAGGGCGGAACATCATGAAGGAACCGATCCAACCAGCAAAGGAGTTCGGAAAAGTGAAACAGCATGATAAATTTACTCTGATTGAACTTCTCATAGTAATTGCCATCATCGCCATTCTGGCAGGGATGCTGCTTCCAGCGCTCAACCGGGCCAGGGAATCCGGCCGAAAAAGCGAATGCGTCAACCGTCTCTCCCAGACGATGAAAGCACACATCTTCTACGCGGACAGTTACGGAGGGGCAATCGTCAACCGCACCTGGTACAACTCCTACCTGCTGCCGCACTACGGTGCGGTCGGCTGGATCATGCGGATTCTGCCGCTGGAAATGCGTCGCTGCCCCTCCAATCCCGCCCGGTCCAACTACACAGCAGCGAACGGCGTCACCGTCTTCTCGTGGGACTCCTACGGCCAGGTCGACCACTTCACCTCCACGCTCTATTACAAGGTTCATGCCGACCAGCTCGGGCGCTTCACCGCCGAATACCAGGATGGCGGTTCTGTGAAAGGACGCTATTACATTCTGCACCGGATGCGCCGCCCGTCGGAGGTGCTTCTCTTTGCCGACACAGCGCTGGTTGCCGGTACCAACAAAGGCCGCACCTCCTGGTGCTTCAGTCCACAGAGTCTGCTTTCGCAGGACACCGCAATCTGGCTGGGACATCTCAACACCGCCAACATCGCCTTCGCCGACGGCCATACGGAAAGCAAGACACTGAACGACCTCCGCGATATGGACTTCAACAAATACGCCGACCGGAATGCCAATCTGATTCCATAGGAATTCAATCCATTGTACACCATAGGAGGAACCATGCTGAAGACAACACTCACCGCAGCAGCACTCATCGCTGCGCTGACTCTCGCCGTCGGTGCGGAAAAACCGCTGGTCGACCTGGAAACTTACGACATTTCGAAGATTCAGGTGATCGATTTCGGTCCGCCGCTCTGGGTGACACCGAAAGTGGTCCACTCCGACAAGGTGAAGATCCGCAAGGAAAAAAATTCCGCAGGCTGGGTGCTCGACGTCACCATCTCCGACGTGACACTCGACAATCCCGGCATTCTGCTGCCGCCACCGGAGGGAGAGCGTTACTGGAATCTCTCCGGCTACGAGCATCTCTACGCCGACATCGAGAACATGGATCACGATCAGCAGATGATCCTCTCAGTCCGGATTACCAATCCGCTGGTCGGACGCTACGAAATTGCCAACAACAGCGGATTCGCGCTCAATCCCGGCGAGAAACGGACACTCCGCTTCTACTACCCGCAGGCGGATGAATTCACCCGGTGCCGCATCGATGGACTCCGCGCCACACCGCCGGGAATCTTCGGCCATAAGAATGTCGATCCCCGCCGGGTTGACGCACTGATCTTCTGGGGGCACAATCTGCGCGGCTTCTCCCGAAATCAGTCGGTCCACTATCGCGTCGGCAACATCCGGCTCGCCAGACCGTACCGGGGACCGGGAGCGCCGGTAAACGATCCGGAAAAATTCTTCCCCTTCGTCGATCGCTACGGGCAGTATGTACATGCCGACTGGCCGGATAAGATTCACACCGACAGCGACTTCTCCCGCGCCATTGAACGGGAGAGAAAATTCAACCAACCCCGCCCCGCCGGCTGGAACAAGTACGGCGGATGGGCAGCCGGACCGCAGTTGAAGGCGACCGGGGCGTTCTACGTGACGAAATACGAGGGGAAATGGTTCCTCGTCGACCCGGAAGGACGGCTTTTCTTCTCGCACGGCGTCAACGCCGTCACCACGCAGGCGAAGGCGAAGGAGCGTCATTCCTTCTGGTATGAAAAGGCGGCGGTACGGCGCCCCGGCGGCATGCTCGATTTCGCCGAAGACAATTTGAAGCGAAAATACGGTCCGGAATTCCGCAAACAGTATCCGTCTGTGGTCGCCGACCGCTTCGCCGCCTGGGGCCTGAACACCATCGGCTGCTGGAGCGATCCGGAAATCCTCGCGGAACGGCGCACGCCCTACACACTGGATTTCGGCCTGGTCAACTACCGGCGTACAATCAAACCGGTGCCGGGGCTGCCGATGGGGATCTGGGATCCCTGGGATCCCAAGTTCGCCGAGGCGCTGGCAAAACGGGGCGACTCGAAGGTTATCGCTGCGGCGAAGGATGATCCCTGGTGCATCGGCTTCTTCCTGATCAATGAGATCAAATGGGGGGACCGTACCGCTGCGGCACGCGCTGTGCTGGTCTCACCCGCCGAGCTGCCCGCCAAGGCAGCCTTTGTGAACATGCTCAAAACAAAGTATCAGGCGATCGACCTGCTCAACGAGCGCTGGGCAAGCAGCTACCCCGACTGGAACGCAATTCTCAGGTCTCGGGAGCTACCCGATGCGGAACGTTCTTACGAAGATCTGCTGCAATTCAACACCGCTTTCATCGACCGCTTCTACCGGATCTGCCGCGATGCAGTGAAACGCTGTGCTCCGAACCGGCTCTACTTCGGTTCGCGATTCCACATCGACCAGCTGCCTGAACTCTATCAGGCAGCGGCGAAATACTGCGACGTGGTAGCCTGCAACACCTACACGTGGAGTGTCGACGGCTTCCGGCGGCAGGGACTGCCGGATGACAAGCCGATCCTGATCAGCGAATTTCATGTCGCAGTCCTTGATCGCGGCACCTTCAACGCCGACAGCCGTCCGGCGGGAGTCGATCAGAACGACCGCGCCCATGCCTATACCCGGCTGCTGCAGGGGGCGCTGCTCCATCCGCAGATCGTCGGGATGCACCACTTCTGCTGGCGGGATCAGCCGCTGACCGGTCGCGGCGACGGAGAAAACTTCGCCATCGGCGTCGTGGACAACACAGACACTCCTTACTGGGAGTTTGTCGACGCCATGCGCAAAGTGGGGGAACATATGATTTCCTACCGCCTCGCCGGAACATTCACCGATGAATGGAGAACGTCAAAATGAACCGCTCGCCACTCCTTTTCATCATCGCGCTCCTTGCCGGTCTCCACCTTGCGGCGGAACCGATTCTCTGGAATCCGGCGGCTCCCCAGTCAATCCCGGAAAAATTCATCAACGTCACCCCGGAAGGGGAAAATGCCGCGATCATCGAATTCCGGACCGGTGAGCGCCCGTGGCCAATGGTCTATTTCGCGCCGCGAAAAGGTGAAAGCTGGGATTTTTCCTCCTTCGCCTGCCTCTCCTTCGACATCGAAAATCTGGACGCAGAAAGTTCTGTCAGCGGCGATTTCGGCTTCGGCCCCGGCGCTCTGCTCGGTGTTTTCGTCGTACCGCCGGGCGAAAAACGCACCTTCACCTTCGCGTTGAATCACAGCGGAGATCCCGGCTTCGACCCGTTATTCCGTGCGAAGGGAATGCCCTCCGGCTTCCCTGGAGGAACCAATGTCGACACCCGTCGGATTGAACGGTTTCGCATCGTCTGCGGCTTCGCACGCTACAACCGCTTCCGCCTCTCGAACCTCCGGGTGCATGGAAGATACATCCCCTCTCCCGCCCTGCGCAGTCGGGAGAACTTCTTCCCGCTGTTCGATAAATTCGGGCAGAACCGGCATTCCGACTGGCCGGAGAAAATCCGCTCAGCTGCCGAATTGAAGCCGGAAACACCCCTGCCCCGCCTCGCCGACTGGAATCGGTACGGAGGCTGGGCAAAGGGGCCGCAGTTGAAGGCAACCGGATTCTTCCGGGTGGAGAAGTACGAGGGGAAATGGTACTTCGTTGATCCGGAAGGACGGCTCTTCTTCTCACGCGGCGTCAACAGCGTCGCCCTTTCCGCAAGTTGGTCGCTGCCGAAAACAACGGGAAAAGAGGCTCTCTACTTCGAGAAACCGGCAAAAACAGACGCACCTATCGATTTCTTCCGCCGGAACATCGAACAGAAATACGGCAGTGTTGACGCATGGAAGGCCGCCCAGCCGGAACGCCTCGCCGGATGGGGATTCAACACACTCGGCAACTGGAGTGACCCTTTTCTCTGCCGGCACGGCCGAATGCCCTATCTCATCGACATCCCGCTGCCCGCCTCAACCCGCCTGCCCGGAACGCCGTCGCTCTGGGATGTGTACAATCCGGAGTTTACCCGTCGCCTGGAACACTATCTGGTCAATACGATCGGATGGACCCGTGACGATCCCTTCTGCATCGGCTATTTCATCGGCAACGAGGTGAAATTCGGGCCGGAAGACGAGGCGGCCCGACGCATCTTCGCCGCACCGGCAGACCGGCCGGCCAAACAGAAACTGGTTCAGTTTCTGATGGAGAAATTCAGCTCAATTGACAAGCTGAACCGTGCATGGAAAAGTCAATACGCCTCGTGGGAAGAGCTTGCCGCCTCCACCCGGCCGCCGGAACGGAAATTTGCAAAAAAAGAGTTTTCCATATTCAGTCGGAAATACATCGAACGCTTCTATCAGATTTCACGCGACATCGTGCGGAAATGTGCACCGAATCACCTCTATCTCGGGTCGCGCACCCCGGTCGCCGACATCTACCGCGCCCATGTCAACGAACCGCATGCAGCCTATGCCGACGTGGTATCGGTCAACAACTACGCGTTGCAGCTGGACAATCTCAAGATGCGCGGCATACCGGACGACAAGCCGTTGCTGATTTCAGAGTCCAGCGTCGGCCACGAATCGCGGGGAATGTTTTCGTCTCTCAGTTACCCGGGGCTTGAACCGGGAGCCCGTGAGGACGCGCTCAACTGTCTGTTGAAAAGTGCCGCCCGCCATCCGCAGATCGTGGGCATCCACCACTTCCAGTTTGCAGACCAGCCGCTGATCGGACGCTACGACGGTGAAAACTACGGCATCGGGCTAGTCGATGTGACCGATACTCCCTACCGGGAGTTCGTCGAAGCAAATCGAAAATTTTCGGAACAACTCTACCGCTTCCGACATGAGACGCAGCCGATAACATTCCGAAAGGGATTTTGAACCGATGGAAAGATTCCGGAGAGATCGCCGGACGGGCGGAAGAGGAAATTTCGCTTCGCCCGTGATATCACATTGCAGAACACCTAGACCGCGGCGCGGTCGTGCTTTTCCGCAGGAAGGAGCGCCGGTGCGGCGCGGGTGGCGAGCAGGTCGATGAGTTCCGCCGGAGAGGCGGAAGCGTTGATCAGACGGCGGTGCTCCGGTTTGAGCAGTCCGCTGAATTCGGCATGGTTCAGGAAGGCGAGCAGGTGATCGTAGTAGCCGTGGATGTTCAGAAGCCCGCACGGTTTGCGGTGGATTCCCAGCTGAAGCAGGCAGATCGCGTCGAAGAACTCATCCAGGGTGCCGAAGCCGCCGGGCAGCGCCAGCCAGGCGTCGGCGAGTTCGAGCATCTTCGCCTTGCGTTCCGCCATCGATTTGACCACGTAAAGCTGCGTCAGGTTCCGCTGGGGATCCTCGATCGGATGCCCCTCCGGATGGACTCCGGTCACCCGGCCGCCGTTGGCCAGGACCGAGGAGGCGACGATTCTCATGAGTCCGGCGTCGGAACCGCCGTAGACCAGTTCGATGCCGCGGCGGGCCAGTTCGGCGCCGAGCTCCGCGGCAATCCGCGAGAACGCCGGATCACGCCCCGGATTGGAGGCGCAATAGACGGCGACCCGCCCCAGTTGTCTGCGAAACATCATAGAATTTCTCCTTTCTGTTTTCCCCGCCTTTCGGGGGTTTGTTCAATGTATTGCCCGCCGCCGTCAATTGCAATCCCGCCGGAAAGGATCTCGCACAATCCGAACCGCTCTCAAACCGGATTCTCATAAAAAAGCGTTTTTTTTACAAATTTCGATTTGAAATTGCCCGGAATCGGGTATAGTATGCTTTGGACACCGGGGCGAAGGGACGCACCCGGCAATTCGGGAAACGACGACGATATTGCCGGAACAATACGGGACGGATTTTCTTCCGCCCCGTCATTGTCTGTCTGCACTCCCCCCGGTTGGCATTCACTGCGGAAAACAACTTGGACGGGGGATCTTTTGATGATGAAATTGCAACTGACGTCGGGAATGCGTCGCAATGCGGTATGTTCCTGCCTTCTTTCCGGAATGATGGCGCTTTCCGCCACCGCGGCGGAATCGGGGACGCCGGCGGAAAAACCGGTGATCCGCACGGAGGCGGACATGGAACAGGGCAAGCGGAACGTCCGCTCGGTTCTGAACGAGCTGGAAGAGCTCTTTGCCGCCGACAACTCTCTGCCGCAGGTGGTCGCCGCCCACAAGCCGATTGAACCGCCTTACGTCAAAGTGATCTCCGGCCAGAACGGCCGTTCCACGCTGGTCTTCCGCCCCCGCTTCTCGTCGGCCAAGGAGATGGCCAAAACCGTCGACGGCGTCGCGATCGGCTCGGTGCTGATCGAACCTTTGAAAGAGCAGAACGAACTGCTCATCAACGCCCCGGATGCGGAAATTCAGAGCTATCGCGACATTCTTCTGGCGATGGATGTGCCCTCCCCGCAGATCCTGATCGAAGCGAAAGTGGTCGAGGTGATGTTCACCGACGGGATGCAGCGCAATCTCTCGTTCAACTTCACCGGCAAACGCTACAATGTCAGCGGTTCCGCGGAGGTTCCCGGACAGAGCGCTCAGCCCACCACCGGTCTGGGAGGAAATTTCACCCCCTATTCCGGCAAGGATTCGATGAACATCGCCTTCCAGTGGCTGCTTTCGGCGCAGGACGCGAAGGTGCTCTCCTCGCCCAACATCCTGCTGTCGCGCAACGAAGTGAGCCGGATCGTCACCGGCGAGGAGATCCCGATTCAGGAGGCGAACAGCACCGGGAACACCCTCTCGCTCAGCACCAAGTTCAAGAGCGTCGGCGTGACGCTCGAAGTTGAACCGAGCATGATCAACCGCGACAACGTGACGCTGCGGATCTTCCCGAAAGTTTCGAACGTGGTCCGTTATGAGAACGTCTCCGCCGGCGGCGACACCACCTATCCGGTGCCGGTGATTTCGGCCCGCAGCGTCGAAACCCATCTGCGGATGCAGGACAAGCAGGTGGTTATGATGGGCGGGCTGTACAACAGCCGCGACACGCTCCAGCAGCAGCGGATTCCGGTGCTCTCCGACCTCCCGCTGATCGGCGAGCTCTTCACCGGCAAGAACGAGTCCAAAGAGGTCACTCAGCTGATCTTCTTCCTGAAGATTCACATCATCTCCCCGGACCAGGCCGCCAGCGGCATCTTCTACAACTTCGACCGCACCGGCAAGATCAGCGAAAAGCTCGGCGAAATCGTTGAGAATGCCGACAGCATTCCGCTGCACCGCACCTCGGTGGAAAACTTCGGCGAAGAGCTCAACCACGCCAAGCCGGGGGAACTCGAACGGCGCCGCCGGGAGTTCCACCAGACGCCGATCACCATCGATGAACCGGCAGAAACCACCACCAGCGGAGCGGAAACGAAATGAAAATCTCCCGCCGGAAACTGATATGGATCATTCTGCTGCTGGCGGCAGCCGGCGGCTCTGCCGGCTACTACTGGGGCGTCTACCTGCCCCGGGAACGGGCGCGCCTGGCGGAGGAGGCGAAGAAACTCGCCACCGACGGCGGCGACATGGACCGCACCTACAAGGTCCGGCGCGACGACCTCGTGATCGGACTCCTGCAGGGCGGATATGTCAACGCGAGCAAGAAGCACAAACTTTCGCTGCAGGCGAACTACCGCACCAAACTCCTCTGGGTGATCGACGAGAACAGCAAGGTCAAGGCGGGCGACCTGCTCGCGAAATTCGAAACCGACGAGCTCAAGGAGCAGATCGAGAATCAGGAGATCGAGCTGGACAACCTCTCGAAGGAGCTGGAGATCGCCATCGAGGCGGAAAAGATCCAGGTCAGTTCCAACGCGGCGGACCTGCAGTCCGCCGAAGAGACGCTTCTCCAGGCCGACGACGCGCTGCGCAAATATCGCCGGTTCGAACGTGCCAGCCAGCGCGACGCGCTCGATCTTGCCATCTCCAAGGCGGAAGCGTCGCTCGCAGAAGCCAACAGCGCCTACACCGAAATCCGCGACAGCGACACCGCCACCAAAAGTGACGAAAACGCCGACGACAAGAAGCGCGAGGAGCTGAACTCCCAGCAGAGCAAAATCGACGAGGCGGAGAATGCGCTCCAGACGGCCGAGGACAATCTGCGAGTCTTCCGCCGCTACGACAATCCGAGCAAGATCACCCGGCTGGTCAACGCGCTCGAACAGGCGAAACTCAACTTGCGCAAGGTGAAGATTTCGACCGAATCGAAGCTGGTCCAGCAGAAGAAGTCGATCGCGAACCTCCGCCGCCGCATCCGCCGGCTGACCGACCAGCTCAACCGCTACAAGAGCTACATGGAGATGATGAAGCTGGTCGCTCCGGTCGACGGCATCGTGATCTACGCCGACCCGGACCGCCGCTGGGGCAATCTCGACGTCAAGCCCGGCATCGATGTCGGCAAGGGACAGGTGCTCATCACCATTCCGGAGATGTCCAACCTGGTGGTGGATTTCGACCTGCCCGAGCAGTACCGCTCCAAGATCAAGATCGGCGACCGGGCGGTGATCTCGCCCGACTCCCTCCCCGGGGAGAAGTTCGGCGGCACGATTTCTCACATCGACACGCTTCCGGTCAACCTGGTCGTCTGGGACAGCTCCTCGCCGAAGATCTACAAGTCGAAGATCAAACTCGACAAGCAGTCCCCCAAGCTGGTCAACGGCATGAGCGTGCAAATCAACGTGGTCACCCGGGTCATTCCGAACACGATCTTCGTACCGGTCGAAGCGGTTTTCGAGGAGAACGACCGCTTCTTCGTCTACCGCAGCGGACTCGGCGGCCCGACGGAGGTGGATGTCACCATCGGCGACTCCAACGACAACTTCGTTCAGATCACCAAGGGGCTCGAAGAGGGAGACGTGGTCTATCTCTACCGGCCCTATCAGAAGACGCAGGAGGCACAATGACGGCCATGGCGGGCGGCGGAGACGAAATCGTCCGGCTGATCGACATCCGCAAAACCTACGTCACCGGCGAACTGCAGGTTCCCGTGCTCAAGGGAATCAACGCGACGGTGACGCGGGGGGAGTTTGTCGGATTCATCGGCACCTCCGGCTCCGGCAAGTCGACGCTGCTGAACATTCTGGGGATGCTTGATGTGCCGACTTCCGGGCAGTACTATCTGGAAGAGACTGAAGTCAGCCGCCTCTCCGATGTGGAACAGGCGGCAATCCGCAACCGGAAAATCGGCTTCATCTTCCAGAGCTTCAACCTCTTTTCGCATCTCACGATCGAACAGAACATCGAAGTACCGATGGTTTACGCACGGATTCCGGGGCGAATCCGCCGGGCCCGGGCGCTGGAGCTGGCCAAACGGGTCGGCCTCGGCCACCGGCTCGGACACCGCCCGACTCAGCTCTCCGGCGGAGAGTGCCAGCGGATCGCCATCGCCCGGGCGCTGAGCAACCAGCCCGCCTTCATCCTCGCCGACGAGCCGACCGGCAACCTCGACGAGAAGACCAGCGATGAAATCATGAAGCTCTTTCACGAACTCAACCGCGGCCAGGGGGTGACCATCGTGATGGTGACCCACAACCCCCTGCTCGCGCCGCACTACGACAAGATCATCCGCCTGCGGGACGGGCGGATTGAAAACACCCCGCTGGAAGGAGAGAAAATCCGATGATGCTGGTTCGGGATCTCTTCCGGTTGTCACTGCACAACCTGCTGCTGCACAAGGTGCGGTCAATCCTCACCTCGCTCGGCGTCATCTTCGGCGTCGGCAGCGTAATCGCCATGCTGGCGGTGTCGGAGGGGGCGAAGCGTTCCGCACTCGCCCAGATCGAAGCGATGGGAATCGACAAAATCATCCTCTTTTCCAAGCGGCCGCCGCTGGAGGGGCGGAGCGAGGGGTCGGAAAACGCCAGCGTCATGGAGCGCTACGGCCTCACCGAACGCGACCTCTTCCACATCAGCCGGATGGACAACGTCGAACGGATTACCGGCGTTTTCGACGCGAGAAAAAAAAATACTCAAGGGGTTGCAGCGAACCGACTTGAAACTTGTCGGATGCGACTACCGCTTCCTCGAGGACTCCTCGGCGCGAATCGAAAAAGGGCGCTGGTTTTCGCCGGTGGATTTCAAAAATGAATCCAACGTCTGCGTCATCGGCAAAAACGTCAAGCGGAAACTCTTCTCCATCGGCCGGACCGATATTGTCGGCGACACCCTCCGCATCGAAGACGGGGTTTACCGGATCATCGGAATCCTTTCCAACGAGTACGGCACGCAGTATCCGGAGGTCGGCGGGCAGAACGACATGATCCTGATTCCGATGTCGACGGCGCGGGCAAAGTTCAAGGACTACACCTACCAGCGGGAGGGGCGGCAGTTTAAAATCACCCGGATCGCCTACGACCTCTTCCTGGTCAAGGTGAACGACACCAGCTACATCGACAACACCTCCAAGCGCATCGCCGCCTATCTGGAGAAGGTGCACGACGAAACCCGTGACTGGGGCATGGTCGTGCCGCTCGAACTGCTCAAACAGCGCGAGCAGACCCAGAACATCTTCACCATCGTGATGGGCTCCATCGCCGGCATCTCGCTGGTGGTCGGCGGCATCGGCATCATGAACATCATGCTTGCGAGCGTCTATGAACGGCGCAAGGAGATCGGCACCCGCCGCGCACTCGGCGCACAGAAGTCGGATATTCTGCTGCAGTTCCTGATCGAGACGGTCTTTCTCACCTCGACCGGCGGCGTGGCGGGCATCCTGCTCGGGGTCGGCATCGCGCGGACCATCACCTATTACAGCGGCATGCCGACGGTCTATTCGCTGTGGAGCATTCTGCTCTCGCTGGCGATCTCCAGTCTGGTCGGCGTGATCTTCGGAACCTATCCGGCCTACAAGGCGGCGCAGCAGAATCCGATCACGGTTCTGCGTTCGGAATAACGGAGGATCTGCCCATGATGACGCGAACGAAACTTCTCCTTGCCGCACTTCTGCTGGCGGCGGGGAGCTTTTTCGCCGCGCCCCGCGCCCGGGCGATGGACCCGGTGACGCTGGCGCTGCTCGCCCCGGCGGCGATGCGGATGGCGGAGGCGACCCACCCCTATCTCATGAACGGGCTCGCCTGCGGCGCCCGCGGTCTGGCCAAGACCGGGATCTCCGCCTTCAAGACCCTCTACCTGCCGCTCGGGGCGGTGCAGTGCACGCTCGGACTTCCGTTCGGCTGTCTCGGCTCCGGCGTCAACAACCTGATCGAGGGGGGAGCCGCCCCCTTCGAAATGGCCTTCCACGCCTGCATGCTGCCGGTCAACCTGTTCGGAGTGGATATCTGACCGCGTGCCTCACGGCCTCGCCGCCTGTACTTTTTTTCTCGGTTCCGGTTGAAAAAGAAGCGCCAGACATGTAAATTGATCCCGGTCCATCAGAGGAGAGGCAATATGGCACCGGGAATGTGGAAAAATCCAGCCGTGACGGCGGCAGCGGGAGCGCTCGCCGGAATTCTGCTCGGCTTCGCTGTCGGGCGGTTCTGCGCCGCGGAGTGTCCCGCACCCTCCCCCGCCACGCCCCTTTCCTCTTCCACCGCAGTTCAGGACACAGCCGCCCCCACCGGCGCGGAGCTGAAACGGGCGGCGGACCGGGCGCTGCGCGACGCGGGCCTCCACCGTGGAGAATCGGCCGGAGTAATTTTGCAGGAGACGCTCGAGGACGGCAGCCGGATGGTTTCGGTCCGGCTGGAAAACGGCAGAACGGTGCGCGGGCGGCTCTTCCGCGACCGGATGCGCTGGAAGATCAGCCTCGACCCTCTGACACTCTACGACGGCCAGACCATAGTGATCGAAAAGGAACTCATACACCGGAAGGGAAGATGAAATGAAACTGTTTTCATGGGTTGCCGCCCTGCTGGCGGCCGCGACGCTTCTGCCGGCGGCGGAAGCTCCGGCGAAGACGGGGCAGCAGGAAAAAATCAAGGTGGCGGTATTCGATTTCTCCACCATCGACACCGTCGGGCAGAAGTTCTACCGCTACACCGAGGAGAGGATTCCCTCCATTTCGTACAGTTCTTTGAACGCAAACGACTACGGTACCATCGACGACCGGATGCTCGGATTGATCCGGCTGTTCGAAAACCGGGCAACACTGCAGGAACGGCAGGAGGAGCGCGCCCGGATGGATCAGCTCAACGACCGCACCCTCGCCCTGCGGGACGCCCTCGCGGCGAAGCTTCTCAACTCGCCGCAGCGCACCGCGGTGATCGGTTCGGAATACATGCTCGCCGCGCTGGGAGAGTATCCGCAGACCTTCACTCCGGTCGACCGGCGGACGCTCGACGACTCGCTGCTGGCCATCGAACTGGGCACTCAGGCGACGGCGATGGCGGAAGCCGGACAGAAGTTCCGCCGCCTCTCCGGAGCGACCCATGTGCTCTACGCGGTCGTCTCCGACTGTCAGAAGGAGGAGACCGCCTTCAAAGGGTACGGCATCGAAACAAAGAACAAAATCTACACGCTGGACCTGCTCGTCAAACTCGTGGACCTGCGGGACAATTCCATCGCCTTCAGCGGTCTCTTCACCGGCAAGGTCCGCCAACTCGACCACAGCGCGGTGACCCACACCGACACCGGGCTCTATGAAAAACTGATGAAAGACGCGGTCCGGCAGGCCGCCGCCGCCATGAACCGGCGGTTCGAAGCGAAGGAGGAGAAGCGATGAAAAAACTGCATCTCTTTATTCTGGCGCTCTTCTGCGCGACGGCACTTCACGCCGCCGACCGGATCGCCGTGGCGGAGATCATGACCCGCGGGAACATCGACGCCGCCGGTCTCGCCGGACTGGCCGACCAGATCGAAGCGAAACTCGGCGGAAACTATGAGGTGATCTCCCGCACCGCACTGCAGGCGATGCTCAAGGAGGTGGCGTTTCAGACCGAATCCGGACTGGCCGACAGCGCCGGGCAGCTGGCCGAACTCGGCCGGGTCCACGGGGTCAAGTATCTTCTGGTCACTTCGGTGGCCCAAATCGGTTCCCGGATGGGCATGACGCTGATGGTCGTCGACTGCAGTACCGGGAAAGTCGACCCGAAACGGCACATCTCCCTCGACGCACCTGATCTCAACGGCCTCATGCGGCGGCTGGACTGGGCGCTCGACAAGATCGGCCTTCTCGCCCGCCCCGGCGAAACCGCCGTGAGAAAACAGCTCGCCGTGTTCCCGGTGCAAGTCGCGCCCGGCATCGCTCCCGCCTCCGGCACCTCGTTCGGGACGAAACTCAGTGAATTTCTGCTGAAATCCGGCAGTTTCGAACTCCTCGGCCGCGATACGCTCCAGGCAGTTGCCGCCGAATCGGCGCTGGCCGACGCCGCGCTCGCCGCCCCCGGTCAGCAGATCAAAACCGGCGCGCTGGCGGTCGGCGACTGGCTGATCCTGCCGAAGCTCACCCGGTTGGAGGTGCAGAATCTCTCCTCCGGCACCGCCATCGCCGGAACCTCCACCCGCACCGTCGCCACGCTGGAGGCGGAACTGCGGATCATCGAGGTCAAAAGCGGCACCCTCGTCGCGGTGGAGTCGATCACCTGCCGCCGCCGGAGCAATGAGATTCCCGCCGAGACCCGCCGCGACTGGACCGCCGCCGACTACCAGAACGACCTGCTCAGCCTGGCCGCGGAAACCGCCGGGCGCAAACTGCTCGAACGGCTCGATCCGGTGCTGGTTGCCGCAGTCGATGGCAACACCCTCTATCTCACCCGCGGCGAAGGGGCCGGCGTACGTGCCGGGCAGATCTACGAAATCTATCAGCCGGGCAAACCGGTGGTGCATCCCAGGACCGGCCGGGTGCTGGGGTCGGCGGAAAAACGGCTCGGCGACGCCCGGATTGAATCGGTCACGGCCGACATGAGCACCGCCTCCTGGCAGGGCAAAGGGGAACTCCCCGCCGTCGGCGCCCGCTGTCGCCTGAAGGCGGATTCCCGGACTGCGACGCCGCAGGCCGCAAAGCCTGCCTACCCGAAAGCCACACCGTAAGAGCGTCAGGAGAAGACGGGCCGTGAGAAGACGGAGGAGATCACGCGGAGCAATTCTGCTGACGGCGCTGCTGGCGCTGGCCGGCGGCTGCCGCTCCGACTTCACCCGGCAGGATCAGCAGAAACTTCAGCAGCTCTACTACTCCGGCGACCTCGACCGTGCCGCCGAACTCAGCATGAAAATGAGCGACGCGGAGAACGGCGAGACCGGCCGCGAAGCACTGCTCTGGCATCTGGAGGCGGGCAGCATCAACCTCGACGCCGGGCGGTTCGACGAGGCGCTCACCGCGCTGGAGCGGGCGGAAAAGCTCTTCTGGCTCTTCGACCGGCAGGGCAGAATTCGCCTCCACCGGCCGGGGACGGCCACCTATCACGGCTACCGGAACGACCGGCTGGTGCTCGGAATGCTCAAGTTCTTCACCTATTTCAGCCGGGGCGAGCTGGAAGACGCCCTGGTCGAAATCCGGCGGCTCCGCGCCGGGCAGTACCTCTATCTGCTCAAGGAGTCCGACCCGAATCTGCGCGAATACGATCAGGAGAACTTCGGCCGCAAAGTCGCCCCCTACCGGCTGCGGAAGCTGGAGAAGGAGAACCAGACGGCGGCCGGAACCTTCCGCGCCGCCGGGGTGCAGGCGGAGTACGGCGAATACAAGGACCGGCTGCGGCCGCGGCTGGCGCTCCTCTTCAACCCGCTTCCTTTCTACCTCTCCGCCCTCGGCTATTACTGGGACAATCAGTTCGACGAAGCGGCGGTCGACCTCAAGTACCTCTTCTGGCTCCAGCCGGACAACGAACTCTTCCGCCGCGACTATGCGACCGTGCTCCATCTGCTCGGCGAAAAAATTCCTCCGGAACTCGCCTCGGTCAAGCCGTGGGACTACCCGCTCACCGACAATCTGGCGGTGGTCATTCTGGCGCAGGGAATTCCGCCGGGCTGGAAGGAGCGCAGCACCACCGTCCGCCTGCCGGGAATGGTTCCCGGGCACTGGAAGTTCAACCTGCCGGAGGACAGCCGCGCCCAGGCGCTGACGCTCCGCGCCAGCGGCGGAGGCCGCCACTGCGTCGGCAGTGAACTCGCCGACCTCACCAGCATCGCGCAGGATGAATTCTGGCAGCTGACCATGCCGGAACTGGCGGGCGGCGCCGCCGCCGCCATCCGGAGCAAGACCATCGAACACGAAGCGGCCAAGGCGTCGCTCGCCGCCCTGCTCGCCTCGCCGAACTTCGACGGCAAAGCGCTGGCGGTCGCGGCGGCGACGGCGCAGGTCGCCGCCACTTCGAGCGTTTCGATCAACGACACCGACTGGCGGCGCTGGGTGACGATCGCGCAGCGCTACCGGATTCTTCACCTGCCGATTCCGGCGAACCGGGAGATCACCGTCGAAATCGAGGGCGCCGACCGGAAGAGCCTCTTCCGGAAGACCCTGAAATTCGAACCGGAAACCACCCGGGCGCTGATCTACCTCCGGGAGGCGGGCGGAAAATTTTACCTGAAACAGTGGAGTACGATGGAGTGAAACTATGAACTGGCGGCTCATGACTTTTCTCTTCGCCGCAATGGCGATGCTGCTGGCAGCGGGATGCGCCTCCCCCGCCCGGATCATCGGGGTGGACAGCGACGAGGCGCTGGTGACGATCAGCGAACTCGACCCGGCCGACTGGAACCGGGCGGCGGCGGAGAACATCGACTCCCTGCTCGCCTCCGGCGCGCTCCGCCGTCCCGACGGCAAGCCGGCGGTGGTGATGGTCAGCCGCATCCGCAACTACACGACGCTCCACCTGGAGTCGCAGATCCTGACCGACAAGATCCGCCGGGCGATCCTCCAGTCGGGGCAGGCGAAGGTGACCTCGGCGCTCGGCGCGGGCGGCAACCTCGACCTCGCCGTCCGGAGAATCCGCGACAAGGATTCCGACGACCTCTTCAACCAGGCGACCGTGCCGAAGCGCGGCACCGTGATCGCGCCGAACTTCAGCCTCTCCGGCGCGATCACCCAGCAGACCATCTATCAGGGACGCACCGAAGAGAGCTATTTTCTCTTCCACATGGCGCTCACCGATCTGGTGACCGGAATCGCCGTCTGGGAGCACACTGTGGAAATTTTAAAACAGGGAACCTATCCGCTCTTCTGAGCGGGCAAGCAGGAAAGGAATCCAACATATGATCCAGCAGACACTCGTCCGGGCCGCCTGTCTCGCCGCCGTTCTTCTGGCGCTGACCGGCTGTCAGAACACGGTGAACACCCTCTCCGGCGGCCCCGGCGTCACCGCCGCCGATCTGAAACGCTTCACCAGCGACAGCTTCTGCCGCGACCGGCTGGCGGTGCTGGCGGTCAACATGGCGCAGACCGACGGCGGCGTGCGGCAGCTTCAGGTGACGCTGCGCAGCGAACGGTACGGCTTCTTCTCCGAAATCTGGAGCTGGATGACCGGCGAGAATCCCTATTACATCAACTACCGGGTGGACTGGCTCGACGGCAACGGCATGCAGGTGCCCTCCCCCTCCTCGAACTGGATGACGGAAATCTTCTACCCGGGCGAGACCAAATACATCCGCAGTGTGGCGCCGACGTCACAGTGCGCCGACTACATGGTGAGCCTCAAGGAAAAAAACGATTGACGGAAAGGAAAATCAACCGATGAAGACACGTGCACTCTATGGAGGAGCGGCGGCCGCGGCACTGCTGCTCGGGTACGGCTGCGCCGTCGCGCCGCACCGCATCGACCCCGCCGGCGACCAGACGCTGACCAGCACCCACCGGATCGACGTCAAGGACTGGCAGACCGCCGCATTGAAATCGATCGATTCGCTCCTCGCCTCCGGCGCGCTGAACCGGGCCGACGGACGCAAGACGATCGTGATGGTCGGCGAGGTGAAAAACAACACCTCCACGCCGGTCAACACCCGGATTCTGACCGACAAGATCCGGCAGGCGATTCTCCGCTCCGGCAAAGCGGTCACCACCACCGCGGTCGGTGCGAAGGGAGCCGAGGAGGCCGCGGTCCGGCAGGTGCGCGAACTGGAGAACGACGACCTCTTCAATCAGGCGACCGTGCAGAAGCGCGGCACCGTGATCGCGCCGGATATGAGCCTCTCGGGTGAGATCGTCCAGCAGAGCAACCGGGTGGGCCGGGTTGAAGAGTCCTACTTCTTCTTCCACGTGGTGATGACCGACCTCGCCACCGGCCTCGCAGTCTGGGAGGACAACGTCGAAATCGGCAAGCAGGAGACCAAATCGATCTTCGACTGATGCCGCCGCCGGCAACGGGCAAAAAAATCCCCCGCGCTTCTCTTCACGCAGAAGAAAACGCGGGGGATTTCCGTATCGCGCCTCAGGCGAGGACGATGTCCCGCAGTCCGAGCTTGACGAAGCAGTAGCCGTCGTTCCAGGGCGGCGCGGGGTTGTCGATCGCGTTCGGCTCCTTGTCGAAGGAGCGGGTGTTGACGCCGTAGCTCTCCCCTTCGTCGAGGTGGTGGGGGCCGAGCAGGTTGCGCAGCGAGGTGGTCAGCTCCACTTCAATCCGGTTCACGCCGGCGCGGAGGAAGGAGTCAATCCGCAGGGCGTAGGGCCCCTGGAAGCGGAATCCGGCCTCTTCCCCGTTGATCCAGACGCGGTAGGAGTTCGCGCCGACCGCGGCGAAACGCAGATACCGGATCGATTCGGCCTCGTCGGCGGTGAGATCGATCTCCCGCGCGAGCGTCACCTTTCCGGCGAAGAACGGCATTCCGGCGCGGACCAGATCGGCGGCATCGACCGCCGCACCGGTCATCGGAGCGCCGAGTTCGAACCGGCCGTGGAACCGCTCCGCCCCGCGCATAAGCTCCTCCTCGCGGCCGATGTGGCGCACGGAGAAGTTTCCGGCCAGATAGACGCTCTCCACCTCCGAATCGAAACAGAGCGTGTTGTACTCGGTTTCGAACTGCCGGGCGCGTTCGAGCTTGGCGTAGACCTCCTCCGGCTGGGTGTAGCGGGTGCGGATCGACAGCACGTTGACGCCGCCGATCAGCGCCGCCGGCAACGGAATCCGGCGGAACGCCTGGTCGAACACCGCCCCGGAATCCACCGCGTCGAAACGGTGTCCGTTGAGCGCGAATTCACACCGTTCCGGCGTCTCCGCCACCAGCGAAAGCGGCGCGGAGAAGTCGAAGTCCGGCGCGAGATTGAAACGGAACTCCATCTCCAGATCGCAGGGCCTCCGGAGCCGGAGCAGCCGGGCATGGATCACGCAGACATGCTCGTCGATCCACTCGCCGCCGTCGACCCGGTAGCGGCAGCGGTCGAGAGTGAAGAGGTTTTCGGAGGCGTGCTCGACCGTAAAAGCAGAGTCGAGCCGCCGGACCGGTTCCAGCGCGAACACATCCTCGACCCGGATTTTCGGAGCATGTTTCTCCGGATGCGGCGAAACGAAGAAGATCGCCGCCTCCCCCGCCGCCAGCGGATAGTCGAAGACGAGATGGTTCCCGGAATGGCGGACTCCGGAGAGGATCGAGAACTTCCCGCTGAAGGGATCGATCACCTCCACCTGCCGCCCGGTGCGGGGCAGCGCGATCGTCAGCGAACAAGGCTGGTTGTACTGCAGATTGGTGATGAAGTGCATCCGGCCGCTGCGCCCCTCCAGATTGTCGAAGTCGCGGAAGGTGCCGACCACCCGGCGGGCGGGCACCCCGTGCTCGGTAATCCGCACCCGGTCGGGCAGCAGATCCGCGACGGTCTCGGCGGCGGCGGCCTCCGAGTCGTAGGCGGGCAGCGAGGCGAACCAGTCGCGCACCTGCTGCGACGCGGGCTCGCCGTCAACGGTGAGTTTCTCCGGTTCGAGCCGGTTGCGGACCACCAGCACGATGCCGCCGGCCTCGGTGAATTTTTCCAGCATCGTCAGAATCTGCGAGGAGAGGTTGACCAGTTGCGGAATCACCACCAGAGAATACGCCATCCGGCCGATCCGGATCTTTCCGTCTTCGAAGGAGCCGAGCTCCGAAGTGAGCACCTCGTCGGCGTAATGGTGCGGAATCTGCAGGGAGTCGAGTTCGACGGTGAGCCGTTTCAGCCCTTCCGTATAGAACTCCATCGCCTTCAGCCGGTCGCATTCGCTGTAGTGCATCCACGCGGTCGAGAGCGGGTGGAGCACCAGCACTTCGGCGGACGCCTTCCCCTCGGCGAGCATCATGCCGATCCGGGCGAAGGCGTCGTTGATCTGCCGGTAGTCGCCCCACCACGGCTGGTGCACGAAGAGCGAAGCCGGATAGTCCCGCTTGCGCAGTCCGCGCAGCGAATAGCCCTGCAGATGCTGGCAGGGGAGGTTCACCCCGTGCGCGAACTGCTGCTGGAACATCCACAGCATGCCGGAGAAGTTGAAATTCCAGCCACAGAGCGCGAAGCTCTCGGAGAGGATCTGTTTCTGGCCGACCTGCATCGCGGCGGAGACCAGCTGGGTCATGGCGACCGGACTGGGTTCCGAACGGCCGAGGTGGTCCATGCCCGGAATGTGGTACCAGCGGTACTGCGCCATCACCGAACCGTTGCTGTTGATCTGCCCCTGGCAGGTCTCTTCGAGCACGTGGTGACCGGTCAGCATCCAGCCGTGTTCATCGCACCATTCGCGGATCTGCTGCATGAAGTTCCGGCTGAAGAGGCGGGCGGCGAGGCTCCAGAAACGAATCCGCATCGCGTCGCTGCCCGGCATGCCGAGGAAGAGCATCGGCAGTTCCGGCAGAAGTTCGCGGTGGTAGGCCTTCCAGTACTCCTCCTCCAGTACGAACGACCAGAGGAAGCCGTTGCGCGACAGCTGCGGCTCGTCGGTGAAGATCCCCTTCAGACGGCGGGAGAGCCGTTTCGGCAGATTGCGGTAATAGTAGTCGTGGGTAACCCGGAGAAACTCCGCCACCACTTCCGGATCGAGGTTGTCCACATAGTAGGGATTGACTTCGAAGTAACAGCGCAGAACCCGCCCTTCCACACCGGCGGGGAGGGTCTTGCCGATCAGTTCGCCCTCCGGCGTATACCAGCCGATGGTGTCGGTACGGCCGCCTGCTTCTGCGGCGTCGAGAAACTCATACCGCAGATATTTCTGCTGGTATTTCACGCCGAGGCCGTTGACCGCGCCGCCGCCGAAGCCGCTGGGCCAGCCGTTCTCATCGTAGAGCCAGGCGTTCATGCCGAGCTTGTCGGCCTCGTCGATGCAGGCTTCGACGCAACTCATCCACTCCGGCGAAAGGTAGGCGGTCTGAAGTCCTCCGCGCGCGTGCATGAAAAAGCCGCCGATTCCGGCGTCATGCATCTGGCGAATCTGTTCGCGGAGCACCTCCGGCTCCAGTTTCTCATTCCAGCTCCAGAACGGAATCGGACGGTAATCGGCCGGCGGAGCGGCCAGTTCAAGCGGTTGTTTCATCATCAAAATACTCTTTCATTCTCTGGTGCAATGGTCTGATATGTGTTTAAGATACCGTACCCGGGCCGGGATTTCAATCCGTCAAGAGAGGATTTTCCGACGAAAAACACCCGGGGTACGGCGGTGGAGGCGCAACCGGCTCACAAGGTCAGCGATGTGACCGGGCCGTTGAGCAGTTTTTCCGCAATCCGGTTCAGCTCCTCCGGGTCCCCTGAGAAGTGGAAGGTGGCGTGGGTGTGGCACAGGGAATCGCCCGGCGCGGGGAATCCGGCCGGAGAACTCGATTCCAGTTCGTAGAACGGCCCCATCTGCGAACCGTCGGCGAGCGGTCCGTCGTTGTAGGCGTTGACCGTGTCGCCTTCGAAGGGGCGCTCCTGAATCTCCCAGGCGGCGTTGACATATTCGGCGTCGGCGGGGCCGGGCGAATAGTGAACCACGGTGAGAATCCGGTTTTCGGCGTCATAACTGCCGAGCACGCCGGTGGCGCGGCGGTTGGAGAGGCCGAGTTTGCCGCGGCAGTTGCCGTCAGCGGAGAAGAGGATCCGGCCGCGCCCGGAGTCGATGCGGAGCCGGTCGCCGGGAATGCGCCCGAAGTAGTCATCCTTGACAATCGCGCCCGGAGCGTCGGTGCGGTAGGGGATGACGATCACGGTCCGCGCCGACGGGTTGAACATGCCGAGCATCCAGATGGAGAGCGCGCCGTTCTCCCGGGTCCACGCCTCCTGCCCGATGTTGGTCACGCGGTTTTCCGTCACATAGCCGACGGCGAAAACGCGGGTTTTGTCAAAGGTGACGCCGAGATCGGCGGCGATTCCAGCGCAGTCAAGCAGCCGCACCACCCGCTCCATGCGGATTTTTTTCTCGAATCCGCTCCAGTTCCGGATGGAGAACTCCGTGTAGAACGCCGCTTCGGGTTCTCCCGCGGAATCGAGCCTCCAGACCTCGGTATCCTCGGCGGCGGGCACCTGCCAGTGGTCGAAGTCGAACGGCGCGCCGGGCGGGAAATAGAGCGAAAACTGTCCCCCTTCCGGCCCGAGCCAGAAGCGGTCCTCGCCGCCGTAGGCGTTGATGTGCGGCGTCCGTTCGCCGGAGGCGATCAGCGCGCGGTTGATCCAGCCGCAGCCGGGCCCCCCGTCGCCGGCCATGGTGCTGGTCATCACCCGCCCCTGATATTCGGCCAGCGTGACCAGGCGCGCGCCTTCGTTGTTGCCGAGCACGACCGGGGCAAGTCCATGTGACCGGAGAAATTCGACTTCGCTCTGAAATGTCTGATTCATAGGATTCTCCCGCAATACAACGTTTGTCCATCCGGGATTTAGTATAGCGCCGTTTCCGGAGGAACGCAACCGCCGGAAACGGATTTCCGCAGGAAAATCGAGGACTCAGGGATAGTTGGTGGCAAAATACTTCTGCCAGAGCTCGGTGGTGTGAGCACTGTAGGCGTTGCCGTCGGCATTCAGTTCGGCGACAACGTTGATCATACCGGCGTGCCCGTCGAGACAGAGGTAACCCGCATCCTTGTTGTGAACCGGCCCGATAGTGGGGGAACTTGGTGTGTTGTAAAGGTAACGGCCGTCGTCGATGTATCCCATCCCGAAATTGTCCTGATCTTTCTCACGCTCGATGATGCCAATCTTTTTCGAAGGATTTCTCACCTTTTCCGGCCGGACTGCGGAACGGCTGCCGGTCGCCAGAAAGCCGGTGATGCCGACGGAGTTCCCCGCATAATTGACCTGGGAGTTGCTGCCGACAAAGATATAGGAGTTCACCGGTCCGGTGCTGCCGGGTGCGGAACGCTGTGTATCGTGCAGCGGGCAGCGCAGCCCGAGGTAACTGCCGTTGGGCATCCGCTCTGCCCAGGGCGGAACATAGCTGGACGCAAATCTCTTCCCGGCGCCGTCCACGCCGGTCATCAAATTCCAGACCCAGCCCTTCGCGTAGCCGGTCGGCAGAGTTTGATCTTTGTCCATCGGCCAGGGATAATAGCCGTAATCGGCGGTGTAGCGAATCAGCCCCAGCCCGATCTGCTTGAGATTGTTGACGCAGAGGATCGTCTTCGCCCGGTCGCGCGCCTTGTTCAGCGCCGGCAGCAGCATCGACGCGAGAATCGCGATGATCGCAATCACGATGAGGAGTTCGATCAAAGTAAAATTCCGCCGTTTGTCAGCACGAAAACCTTTCCATCTCAACATCTTCGCTCTCCTGTTCCACATTGCGGGAAACACGGTCCGTCCCCCGGTGTCGCTGTTCATTTGATTACATTATACCGGAAACAAAAATGGAAAGCAATCCCCCTGCTCAAAAAACCGTGAAAAAACACTCTTTTTTTGGTTATGTTTTCCTGGGAACCATCCAACCAAAGCGATTCCATCCGCGAAAAAGAGCGGGAATCCCCCCCTCTCCGGCTGGCAAAAGCCTGCCGGAGCGGTATAGTAAACACATCGCGCAAACGATCAATCTCAAAGCAGGAATTTTCACCATGAAGGAAGAACCGGAAGTTTTCGCCGGATACTGGATCACCACGGAGGAGTTCTGCAACCTCACTCCTCAGAACATGTTTCATCGCCAGCTCGACCGCTCCTCGCTGCCGGAAGTTGAGCCGGAGCGGCAGAACCGCCACATCCTCTTCCGGAGAAAATTCACGCTGACGGCAACGGACAATGTGATCCTTCACATCAGCGCCGACGATTACTACAAACTGTATGTAAACGGCGTTTTCGTCACGCAGGGGCCGGCCGCCGGCTACAGTTTCCACTACTTCTACAACCGGGTGGACCTGTCGAAGTTCGTCCACCCCGGCGAGAACACCATCGCCGTGCACACCTACTATCAGGGACTCATCAACCGGGTCTGGGTGAGCGGCGACCGGCAGCACGGGCTGCTGCTCGACCTGTTCGCGCAGGAGAAACTGCTGCTCGCCTCCGATGAGAGCTTCCTCTGCCGGGTGCACTCCGGATTCTCCGCGGCCGGAAAGGCCGGGTATGAAACCCAGTTTCTCGAACGCTACGACGCCGCTGCCCCCGAAATCGGCTTCGAACAGCCGGAGTTCGACGATTCCAACTGGACTCCGGCGAAAATCCGCCGCCACGCCGCGTACCGGATGTTCCGCCAGCCGACCGCACAGCTGGAATTCGAATCGATCGCTCCCGCCGCCGTAGAGCCGCTGGCGAACGGGTTCCGGATCGACTTCGGCGCCATCTACGTCGGCAGTCTCACCTTTCGCGCCCGCGGGAAACGGGCGGACGAAATCGAAATGCGCTTCGGGCAGGAACTCAACGAAGATGGTTCCGTCCGGCATCAGCTCCGGGCGAATTGCAACTACATCGAGTTCCTCCGCCTCTCCGGGAATATCGACACGCTCAACCAGTTCGACTACAAAAGTTTCCGCTATGTCGAACTCCTGCTCCCCCCGGGGTGCGAAATCGAACCGGATTCCCTGCGCCTCTGCGCGCGGCACTACCCCTTCCCGCTCAAGGCGCTCTGCAACCGGACCGACGAGAATTCACTGGCGGTGTGGAAGCTCTGTGTCGACACCCTCCACTACGGCATGCAGGAGGTCATTCAGGACTGCATGGAGCGGGAGAAGGGTTACTACCTCGGCGACGCCTGCTACAGCCTGCTCGCCTGGTCCATCCTGACAAAAGATTTCGCGCCGATGGAGAAGTTCTTCGATGACTTTCTCCGCACCTCATTCATCAACCGCGGCCTGATGACCTGCGCGGCCTGCTCCTTCATGCAGGAGATCGCCGAATATCCGCTCATCATGTTCCTGCTGCTGCTGGAGTACTGCCGCCTCACCGGGAATCTCGAGTTCGCCCGCGAACGGTACGCCGCATTCGCCGACATCCTCGACTTCTACCGCGAGGAGTACGCTGAAGCGGACGGGCTGCTCAATCATCTGGACAAGTGGTGCGTGGTCGAGTGGCCCGCCAATCTGCGCGACGGCTACGACGTCGATCTCACCGAGGGGAAGCGCTGTGACACCAAACACAACGCGCTCAACGCCTGGTACATCGGCGCGATCAAGTGCCTGAACGAGGTGGCCGCAATGCTCGGGCAGCCGCCCTATGCCGAAACCGCGCCGCTGGAGAAAGCGTTCTTCGCCGCCTTCTACGACCCGGCGAAGCAGCTGTTTCGCGACAGTGTTTCGACCGGTCATATCAGTTTGCCCGGCAACGTATTCGCCGCATTTTTCGAACTCTTTCCCGACCGGGCGGGGGTACGGAACACCGTTGCGATGATCCGCGAAAAACGGCTGTCGCAGAGTCTGCTTTTCGTGACCTTTCCGTTGCTGGCGTTCCTCCGCCGGGAGGGGGAAACGGAGCTAATTCACGAACTGCTGACCGACAAAGACGCCTGGCTGCGGATGCTCTCCGAAGGGGCGACGCGCACCTTCGAGGGGTGGTACAAGGATCAGAAGTGGAACACCTCCCTCTTCCACCTCACAATGTCGCTCGGCGCACTGTTCCTGACCGACTGGGAGATGGAGCGCATCCTCCGCTTCTCCCGCCGGTAAAGAACTCTCCGGGAAGGCTCAGCAGGCGGATGCCGCCTGCTCCGGAATCAATCGCCCGCCGTTCAGAACCCGGACGGCGGCGGCTCCGGCGGCCTCGCCGATCTGGTTCAGATTGACCATCACCCGCGCCGCTCCGTAGGCGCCCTCTTCGGCGTCGATCATCCGCCCCGCCGCGATCAGGTTGTCGAAACCGGGCGGAATCAGACTGCGCAGCGGAATTTCATAGTACTCCGGCGACGGCAGTGACGGGTCGCGCCAGAATCCCTGTTCCGGCGGCTGGTACGGCGAAAGAAACTCCTCCCGCCCGTCGAGATAGAGGAAGCGGGTCCCCGCCCGTTCCTGGCTGTGGACATCCACCCGGTAGGTACCGCGTGCCGCCGCGTCCGGGAAGCGCCGCCCGGAGAGCAGATCCTCCGTTTTCAACCGGTGAAGAGAATGGATGTGGCGCGTCTCCCGGATGCCGATCAGCGACGGCAGCGCCTCCAGCACCGGCCGGGTGTAACCGGCCCGGGCGATGATGTCCTGAATCGCCCGCAGCTGACGGCGCCCCTCCATTTCCCCCGCGGTCAGCGCCGCCGCATCCGAGAGATCGGTCCGGGAAATTTTGGTGCCCGCCAGCATATAGGAGTTGCTGTGCGGCAGGAATGTTCCCCAGATGTCGCCCTCCGGCAGACCGAACTCCTGCGCCGCTTCGTGAACCAGTTCGCCCAGCGGCCGTTTGAATTGCGGCCAGCAGCTCAACCTCGCACAGGCGGTCGCCGGCTGAAGCGTCGCATTGCGCCACATCTTCACCCCGGCGGCCACGCAGAGATCGCCGTCTCCGGTCGCATCGATGAAGTACTTCGCCCGGAGAACACCCAGACCGCCCTTGCCCGCCGTGACAATACCGGCAAGAGCCCCCCGGTCATCGCGGAGCACATCCACCGCCCGGGTGTGGAGAAACGGCAGAACTCCCGATTCCCGAACCAGTTCATCCAGTTCGATCGCCAGCTCTTCCGTATTCAGCCGGGCGTACCACGACGGATTGTTGTCGGTCGCCAGCTCCACCGCGTCGCGCCGGGCCAGCCGGTCGATCACCTCCTGGGTCAGACCGAACACGATCTGCCGTGAACCGTCGAGCGTCGAGAGACTGTGCCAGTAATTGACCAGCGAAGCGACGGCGGTGCCGCCGAACCGGTTCTGCACCTCGACGAGCGCGACCCGCGCCCCGCTTCGCGCGGCAGTGACCGCCGCAAACACCCCGGTACAGCTGCCGCCGGCAACGCAGAGATCCACATCGGCAAGAACCGGGACCTCGCCCGGAGAATAAAACACGTTTTCCATTTCAACCATTTCACATTATTTTTCCGCGAATTCAAAGTAGAGCGACGGACCGTTCTGGAGTTTCGCCGTATCGACGGAAAACCGGCTGCGCCCCCCTTCCCTCCGAAGCGGGAGCTCCTCCCGCCGACTGCCGTCAATTCCGAGTGCAAAGCATTTCAGCGCGACTTCCCGCGGCAGTTCCACCGTGAGGCGTCCGGTTTCCAGCAGGACCGGCAGTGTCCCGGCCTTGTGAAGAACCTTGCGGTCGGCGGAGAGCTCCATGTTGCTGTTCAGCGCATCGGTCGAGAAGACCAGCAGCATCCGGCGCGAGCGCTCCAGCGGGAGCTTGTCCAGCGAAATCAGCGCGGCGGTACAGGGCACCGAACTTTGGAAGGCGAAGCCGGAAAGCTCAACCGTTTCCCCGTTCCACGCCCCCCCCTTCAACCGGGGCGTGTTCACCGTCAGCCGGTTTTCCGCCGTCCGCATGATCAGCTCGCCGGTGTCGCTCTGGAACACCCCCTTCGCCGGATCGGTCAGATTGCCCGGAGGCAGGATCTTCGCCGATCGCAGTTTGTCGATGATCGCCACAAAGTTCGAGACATTGTTCGTGTCGACCGGCACGGTGAACATCGCCTTCGCCTCAATCCGGCTCCCGCCGATTGGAAGCATCGTGAGATCGAGTTTCGGATAGGGAGGAAGTCCGGCCGGAATTTTCCCGTCAAGCACCACCCCCAGCCCGGTCAGATAGGCCAGACGGTTCTGCTCGGAACTCACGCCGTTGTTCATATTGCGATGATCCCGCATGAAGCGGTCACTCAACGCGATTCCCACCTTGTGCCGCGCGGTGGCCACGTCGCCACGCCCGAAGGCGAAGGCGGCGATCACCTGTCCGGCCCGGCCGATCGGATCCCGCCCCAGCTGAAAATCCGCAAGTTCCGCCGGAATCCGGGTCACCGCAAGGGAATGCACCGTGATGCCGTCGTAGTTCTGCAACGCCGCGTAAGAGGGCAGCAGCAACCCCTCCTGATGGCGGTAACGCCCCCAGAACGGCGCGTTGTATTCGGTGATCAGGAAGGGCCGGTTCCAGACCCGCATGGTCGACATATAGCGCAGATAGACGGCCGCATTGCTGATCAGACTGTACTGATCCATCCGGGAGCCGGGATTGTTGTTCGCGGTCGGGTGGTTGTGGTAGCCGTGCGCGGTGATCACCGGCACATCGCGCCGGATCGAAGTGAAACGGAAGTAACCGAGAACATCGTAGAGCGTCGCAAAGGTCCGGCAGCCGATCCCCTTCAGCCCCTTCCGGTAGAATTCGAGCATCTCCCGCTCGACGCCGTACAGGAAGTCGTTGGCGTCCTTGCCTTTCGCCCCCCACTCCTGCAGATTTTTCTTCACAAAGAGCGGCACAACATCGAACGAAGTGAAGTTCTCTTTCCAGCTCCGGGAGAGTCTGCCGATGTCGCCGCCGTAGCGCTTCTTGAGGAAGGCGCGCCAAGCCGCCTCCGCCAGCGGTTTGATTTCGGGATCGCTCAGCGGTTCCTTCTTGATCCAGATGCCGAGTTCCTGCTCGTTGTGCAGATCGACGTAGATCAGAGCCGGTTCCTCGTTCAACGTCAGGCCAGTATAGGGATTTTTCCCGGTCATGAGCGCCTTCACGCCGTCGAGCCACATCTGCCGCGCCACCGGGTCGAAGTACATCCGCTCCTTGTACCGCTTGGCCATCGCGTCATCCCACTGATGGTTGAATTTTTCATAGCCGGTGTAGCTGAAGAGGTCGATACCGAAATAGACCCCTTCCTGCTTCAGGCAGTGGAGCATGTACTGGAAGCAGTCGAGATTGCTCGGGCTGAACTGCGCCCGTCCGGGAGCGTCTTTGCCGAACATCAGCAGAAGATCCACCCCCTGAAAACGCACCATATTGTACCCCTGACGGCGCACCTTCGCGGCAAATTCCCGGATGTTCTTATGGGTTTCCTCCTTCGACCCGACCTTGAGCATCGACTCCTTCCAGCTCATCACGTGATTGGCAAAGGCGTTGAACGCGAAGAAGCGGACCGGTTTTTCCGGCTGTTTTTCAAAGCGGAAAGTTCCATCCGGCCCGATCATGACCCGGCCGTACTTCCCCGCCGGCCCCGGCTCATGGATTCCGCTTAAGTCCAGCGCGCTGCCCGGCTGAACCGACAACGCGGTCATATCGATGGGGCGCCACACCTCGTCGGGCCGGACAATCATCGTTTCCGCCGGCTTCTCTCCGCTGGATGCGGCAAGGCAGGCTCCGGCTAAAAGCGAAACTGCAATTCCACGCATGACTATGTTCCTCCTCACCATCTGTAATATCCATCATGACGAATCCAGAAATTATAGGGGGCATTGGCCGTACTGGTCTTATCCACCCAGGGGCAGCCGATTTTGCTGCCTTTGGTGGACATCAGCCATTTGGCCCCGGCTTCTCCCGCCGGTCCCCGCTCCGAGACGATATGACCGTCGACAAATACGGCGTTGATTTCCGAACTGCCCCGATGCACCGGCCAGGCGACCGCTTCGGTCGTCTGATAATTTGCGGCAATCCGGTGAAAGCCGGGCGGTTGAAGATCCCCCTCCTTCCGTTCCGCGTCTGCAGATTCCGTAATCAAAAGGGTTTTGGAAGCCGCCGGGAAGCGGCTGAGTTTCACCCCGGAAACATACTGATTGTTCATTCCGTAGTCACAGACGTACCAGCCGTCGTGATCAGAATTCTGGAGGAACTTCCCCGGTTCATTCCACAACTCCTTCACCCAGTCCGCTGCGCCGTTGCGGGAAGGGCAGAGAAAACTTTTCTTCGGCAGGTAGCGCCCTTCGGCAATCAAGAGCCAGGTCCAGAACCGGTTTCCGTCGGAGCCCTCCACGCCGTTGCTGTGCAAGGCAAAACAGTCGCTGTTGTCCGCTGCATACTGGTGCATGGCAAGTCCCTGCTGTTTAAGATTGTTCTTGCAGGTGGAGGAGCGGGCCGTCTCCCGCACCTGATTGAGTGCGGGCAACAGCATGGAAGCGAGAATTGCGATGATCGCTATTACGACGAGTAGTTCAATCAGAGTAAACACCCTTCTCATTTTCTCTCCTTGCTGCTGTCGAAAACCTTGTCGAAATACCGGGGAAAATGTGTCGGGAACATCAAATGAGACCGCCGGGAATCCATTCCCGCCGGAAACCGGGGATATCTTTCTACGCCATTCCTCCTTTCTCCCCCGGGTGTTCCAAGTCCCCCTCCTTCTCTCCCGCCGCCGGCCGGTATGACGTTTTCCATCCTTCCCCGACTGCCGCGGGCCCTCCCCGCGACATCCCCTGACCGGCGGAATATCATTCGTATTCCAACCAATATTATATTACATTGAAAAGGAATGTTCTTCCACAAAACAGGAAAAAAACTGTGCGTTTTCAATCAAAATTGAAAAAACAGTCGAAAAAGATGACGGAAAAAGCCGGCGTCCCCCATTTTTCGGGGGGGAAAGAAAGACGGCGAGAGATAATTTCGCCGTCTCCGAAGCCGAATGGTCACTTATGGTGGAAAGTCACCCCATACCCCTTCGGAGAGCGCGCTTTTTTATACGCTTCCTCGGCCGCCCCCATCTGGTCATTCATCGCCTTGATGCGGTCGCTGTCACAGGGATGGGTGCTCAGCCAGCTGCTGAAGAGGCCGTTCGATGAATTCGAACTGAAACGGCTCCAGAACTGCACCGCGGCACGGGGGTTGTAGCCGGCTTCGGCCATCAGCAGCAGCCCGATCTGGTCCGCTTCGGATTCATTGCTCCGGCTGAAGGGGAGCATCACGCCGAGTTCGGTGCCGGTGCCGTACACGCCGTTGATCGTGTCGTTCTGAAATCCGATCGCGACGAGCAGACCGCCCAGCGACTGCAGATATCCCCAGGAGATCCGCTCGCCGCTGTGGCGCGCGATGGCGTGGGCAATTTCATGGGCGACGACGAAGGCCAGTTCCGCCTCGTTGTTCATGAGATCCATGATGCCGGAGTAGACCGCCACCTTGCCCCCCGGCAGGCAGAAGGCGTTCTGCGTGGAGCTCTCAAGCACCAGAAACTCCCAGTTGAAATCCTTCTGGCCGGCGACTTCGACAATCGCCTTCCCGCACCGGGCAAGCGCCTGATTGTACTCGGCATTGGTCGAACGCGGATACTGCGCCTTGTATTCGGCGTAGGCCTCCTCCCCCAGACGGTTTTCGTAACTGGAACTCGTCAGCATCAACTGCGTGCGGTCGGTGACCGGAACCGAACGGCACCCCGTCAAAGCCAGTGTGCTCACCATGAGAGCGAAGAGGAGCAGCAGCCCCTGCCTGCTCCCGCGAAGAAACTGTACCACTTTCACCCGAACCATATTTCACGATCCTCCCGGAAAATCCCGATTATCCGGGCGATTACTATAGCCGGATTCCGCTCATTTGCAAGCGGAGCTCTCCGGCTCTCCCGTGAAAAAATTCCGGAAATCTTCAGTCCAGCCGGTTCTCATTTCCCGGCAAACAGGATCGGCAGCAGAGCGGTGATTTCCCCCTCCGCCTTTTCCAGTTCCGGCAGGATCGTGAAGTGGTTGCGTCCGCTCAGCGTGAAAGCGCCGCCGGGCAGGTGCGCCGCCGCCCGGAGCCGGGCGAAATCCCAGCTCTGCCGCTGCAATTCCGGCAATTCGGCCGAACCGCACACCGCGATCAGTCGCCGCCCGGAAAGCGGCCGGCGTTGAGGACTCAACCCCGCGACCTCCTCCGGAGCCAGACGGAGTTTCTCGTTGAGATAACTGTGGAGAATCGGTTCCAGATCGAAAATTCCGCTGATGGCCAGCACGCCGGTCACCCCCGGCTCGTCCGCCATCATGGCGGCGAGATGCCCGCCCGCCGACCAGCCGGAAACCACGATCCGGGAGCTGTCGAACCCGAGCGCGGCGGCGTGTTCCCGCAGCCAGCGCAGCGCGCTGCGGACCTCCTCGACGATTCCGGCAAGGCTCTGCTCCGGAGCGAGCGTATAGCCGGGCAGCGCCACGGAAATACCGTGCCGCAACGGCCCCTCCGCCAGAAAACGGAAGGTCTCCTTGCAGCGCATCTGCCAGTACCCGCCGTGAATGAAAACCAGCAGCGGACTCCCCGCGGAACCGGCGGAGAAGAGATCGATCCTCTGCCGTTCCCGCGGCCCGTAACGGAGATCCAGAAACTCCGGCCGGCGCTCCGCCAGCGCCCGGCTGCGCTCCTCGAAGCCGGCCAGAATCTGCGGACTGTCAACGACCGCACGGGAGTTGTCATACGCCGCGTCCAGTTCGGCCTGCGTCATATTCCGCCAATCGGCAACCATGGGACCGCTCCTTCCTTCAGATTCCGCGTGCGTTCTTTGCCTGCGCGGCAACCCAGGCGCGCCAGTCGGCAAACCCCGAGATGTCGCAACCGCACTCCGCGACCGCCGCCTCCCCGATGAAGCCGGAAACGCGGCGCCCGTCCTTCAACTCCAGCGCCCCCAGCCCGAGCGGCGGAGGAATCGAGGCGACAAAACGGGCAAACGCTTCCGCCGTAAGATCGTAGAGCTCCACATAGAACGAGCTCCCCTCCCTGCCGGTCCGCAACAGTGCCGGCTTCGGCAACAGGCCGTTCTCCAGCAGGAACATCCGGTAACGGGGAGCGGTTTCCGCACTCCCCAGAAAGCGGGCTCCGAGCGCCTCCAGTTCAGAATGGAGCGCCATTCCGGCGAGGTGCGCGCCGCAGACGGCAATCGGATAACGCTCCGCCCCGCGGAAACGGCGCGCCGCCTCCAGAAGCAGGCGGTCGTCGAACGCCCGCCCCACCAGCGTCACTCCGAACGGCAGTCCGGCCGCCCTCCCCGCGGGAATCGCCAGCGCCGAGAAATCCAGCAGATTCATGTAGTTGGTATAGTATCCGAGGTTGCTGTTGAGCCGGATGGGATCCGCCTCGACCTCGTCGATGCGGTAGATGGTTCCGGCGGTCGGCGTGAGGAGGAGATCCACCCCCGCAAACTGCGCCTCGGCGGCCGCACGACACTCCTGCAGCCGGTACATCGCCCGGAACACCTCCGCCGGATGGGGCGTCTTCGACGGCGTGATGATCGACCGGATGACCGGGAGCACCGACTCCGGATGGCGCTCGATGAACTCCCCGACCGCCGCATAGCGCTCAAACACCCACGGCCCCTCGTAGAGCAGACGCGCGGCCGCGAGGAACGGCGAAAAGTCGATCGTCACCTTCTCGCCGCCGGCATCCTCCATGCGCGTTACCGCGCGCTGAAACGCCTCCTGATACGCCGTGCAGCCGAAGAATTCGAGATCCTCGTCGCGCGGCACGCCGAACTTCCAGCGCAGCGGCAGCGGCGCACGCTCCGGGAGCACCCGGCTGTAGGCATCCTCCGGATCGAACTGCGCCGTCGTCTTCAGCAGAATGTCGGCATCTTCGAGATTCCGGGCGAAGAGGGAGACGCAGTCGAGCGAACGACACGCCGGAACCACGCCGCGACAGCTGAGCACGCCGCGGCTCGGTTTCACGCCGACCAGCTCATTGAACGCCGCCGGCACCCGGCCCGACCCGGCGGTGTCGGTCCCGAGGGAGAAACTGCACAACCCGTACGCCAGCGCCGCCGCAGAACCACTGCTCGAACCGCCGGAGACATATCCCGGCGCCAGCCGGTTCGGCGCCGCCCCGTACGGCGAACGGACGCCGACCAGACCGGTGGCGAACTGATCCATGTTCGTCTTGCCGAGCGGAACCGCACCGGCCTCGATCAGCAGTTCCACCACCCGGGCGGAACGTTCCGGCCGGTAGAGATAATCCGGACAGGCCGCCGTCGTCGGCAGGCCCGCCACATCGATGTTGTCCTTCACGGCAAACGGGATGCCGTACAGCGGAAGCGCTTCCGGCGAGCTCTTCTCCAGCCGCGCCAGAAAACCCTCCAGCTGTTCCTCGCTGATCCGGGAGATCCAGATGCCGGCCGGCGCGTCGGCGCACGCGCGCAGCAGTCCGGTCAGAACCCTGCGCGGCGTCTCCGTGCCGTTCCGGTAGGAGCGCAGAAGCGCGGCAATCGACAATTCGCAGTTCATCCTTGCACCTCTTCGGAAAAAGGAGGCCTCCCCGTGCCCCGAAAGGCAGGAGAACCGGGACACGGGGCAACCTCCATTCAACTTTCTTTCACGGCGAACAGACACTGTCCGCTCTTGACTTCCATCCCCGCGGAGCAGAAGATGCGGGTGACCTCGCAGTCGCTCTCCGCCGCGATCGGAATCTCCGTCTTCATGCTCTCCAGAACCGCCAGCACCTCCCCGGCCCGGACCTTCGTGCCGGGCGCGGCGACGTTCAGCTTCCAGAGACTGCCGGCGACCGGCGAGTAGACCCCGCTCTCATCGTCCCGCAGCACCGCCTCGTCGGCGGGAGCGACAGCTTCAATCGTGTGACTTTCGAACGTGAGCTGGCCGTTGGCGATCCAGCGCGCCTTCTCCTCTTCGAACGCCCGCTTCCGCCGGGTTTCGAAGGCCTCGATGGAGGCGGCGTTCTCCTCCAGGAACTTCTCATACTCCCGGATGTCGAACACGCTGTTCTCAATGCGGAGGTGGTATTTCCCCGCGATGAAGTCGCGCCGGATGTTCAGCAGTTCCTCCGCACCGACCGGGAAGAACCGGACCTGGTCGAAGAACCGGAGCAGATAGGGTTTGCCCTCCGCAAACTCCGGCGTGACGTTGAAGCGGTTCCACATCTGGACCGTCCGCCCCACGAACTGATATCCGCCGGGCCCCTCCATGCCGTAGACGCACATGTAGGCGCCGCCGATGCCGACCGCGTTTTCCGGGGTCCAGGTCCGCGCCGGATTGTACTTGGTCGTGACCAGGCGGCGGCGCGGATCCAGCGGCGTCGCCACCGGAGCGCCGAGATAGACGTCGCCCAGCCCCATCACGATGTAGTTCGCATCGAAGACGATCTGCGCAACCTCCTCGACCGAATCGAGACCGTTGATTCTCCGGATGAATTCGATGTTGTTCGGGCAGCACCACGGAGCATCCGGCCGCACCGTGCTGACGTACTTCTGAATCGCCAGACGCGTCGCGGGATCATCCCAGCTCAGCGGCAGGTAGACCGTCCGGGTCGGCACGGAGTTGATCGTCTCCGTCTTCAGCTTCTCCGCCAAAGTGCCGATCAGCTCCAGCAACTCTTCCTGCTTCATCTTCGCCGGATCGAAGTGGATCTGTATGGATCGGATTCCCGGCGTGATGTCCAGAATCGCCGGCAGGTGCATCTCTTCAAGTTTCAGCATCCACGCATGCGCGGTAAACCGGAGACGCAGATCGATGACCGGCGGACCGAACTCCAGCAGGAAGTAGGCGTCGCCATCCTGACGGCAGACGATGTGCGACATGGGGTCCTCGCGGTGGAACTCCGCCAGAATCGGCGACTTCGGCACGATTCCGACCGGTTCATCGAGAACGAGATCCTTCCGGTCCGGATTCTGCAGCAGCGCGTCGAGCTCCTCCCGGAGCACGGCCGCCTGCTCCGGCGTGACCGGAACAAACTTCACCTTGTCGCCGCTGCGGAGCTGGCCGACCTTCCAGAGATCCGCCGTGATGATCGTCGCCGGACAGACGAATCCGCCGAGACTCGGCCCGTCCTTGCCCAGAATCACCGGCATGTCACCGGTGAAGTCGATCGTGCCCACCGCATAGGCGTTGTCATGCAGATTGGAGGGGTGCAGACCGGCCTCCCCGCCATCCGGACGCGCCCACTTCGGCCGGGGGCCGACCAGGCGGACACCGGTGCGGGAGGAGTTGTAATGCACCTCCCATTCGGCCCGGAAAAACTCTTCGATGTCCTCGTCGGTGAAATAGTCCGGCGCGCCGTGCGGCCCGTAGAGAACCGCGATGTTCCAGGTGTTCCCGATCTTCGGCAGCGCCTCCGGCGACGGCTGCAGCGGCTCCGCCGCCTTCCATTCGCCGATGTGGAGCACATCGCCGGCGGCGAGCGCCCGCCCGCCGTGGCCGCCGAAACGACCGAGCGTGAAGGTGGAACGGCTGCCGAGATATTCCGGCACGTTGATTCCGCCTGCGACGGCGAAATAACAGCGCTGGCCACAGCGGGTCACACCGATCTTCAGCACATCACCGGCTTCCGCGTGCAACGGCGTGTTCCGGGGAATCGATGTGCCGTTCAGCGTCGCCGGGAAGTCGCCGCCGGTCAGCGCGAAAACCGCCCCGGTGTTGAAACGCAGCGATGCGCCGGAAAGCGTCATCTCCAGTCCGGGCGCCTCGGGGGCGTTCCCGACAATCCGGTTGGCCAGCCGGAAGCTGAACGCATCCATCGGCCCCGACGGCGGAACGCCGACCGCCCAGTAGCCGAGCCGGCCGGGATAATCCTGCACGGTGGTCTGCGCACCCGGCGCGAGAATTTCAAGCGTCGGCGCCGCATAGTGATAGTGTTTGAGCAGCCAGGTTCCGGCCGTCCCTTCACGGAACGGCTCCATGGCGAGAACATCCCGCAACAGCAGCAGATTGGTTTCGAAACCGGCGATCTTCGTCTCCGCCAGAGCGCGCTCCGCCAGCCGGAGAACTTCGGCCCGGTCCGCCCCCTTGACGATGATCTTCGCCAGCAGCGGATCGTAGAAGGCGCTGACCTCCGTCCCCGTGGAGATCCAGGTGTCGCACCGGGTCTGCGCCGGGAAGAGCGCCTGGGTCACCAGCCCGCTGGAGGGCTGGAAATTCTTGCCCGGATCCTCCGCATAGACCCGGAACTCCATCGCCGCCCCTTCCGGAACAAACTGACGGCCGGGCTCGAACGGGAGCTCTCCCGCCGCCAGCCGGACCATCCATTCGACCAGGTCGATGCCGAACACCGCCTCGGTCACGCCATGCTCCACCTGAAGCCGCGTATTGACCTCGAGAAAATAGAACCGGTCCGCCTCGCTGTCGTAGATGAACTCCACCGTTCCGGCGGAACGGTAGGCAACCCCTTCGCCGAGACGGCGGGCCGCGTCGTGAAGCGCCCGGCGGGTCGCCTCCGGCAGATTCGGCGCAGGGGTCTCTTCGATCACCTTCTGGTTGCGCCGCTGAACGGAGCAGTCCCGCTCACCGAGGATGGCGATCCCTCCCTTGCCGTCGCCGAAAATCTGCACCTCGACGTGGCGGGCACGTTCGATGTACTTTTCGACGAAGAGGCCGGAATCCTTGAAGTTGTTGCGGCTCAGCCGCCCGATCCGTTCAAACCCCTCTTCAAGTTCGGCGTCGTTCCGGCAGATGCACATTCCGATGCCGCCGCCGCCGGCGGTGCTCTTGAGCATCACCGGGTAGCCGATTTGCGCGGCGGCGGCCTTCGCCGCCGCCGGAGTTTCCAGAAGTCCGCTCCCCGGAACGAGCGGCACCTGCCAACGTTCCGCGAGCTCGCGCGCCTTGTGTTTCAAACCGAAGTCGACCAGCTGCTCCGGCGTGGGGCCGATGAATTCGATCCCGTTTTCCGCACAGAGCCGGGCGAATGCGGCATTCTCACTCAAAAAACCGTAGCCGGGGTGAATCGCCTGCGCCCCGGTCCGGCGGGCGGCGTCCAGAATCGCCTCCACATTCAAATAGCTCTCCGCGGCGGCGGCGGGTCCGACCCGCACCGCCTCATCCGCCTGAAGGACGTGGGCGGCAGTCGCATCCGGGGCCGAATACACGGCGACCGGCCCCACCCCCATCTTCTTCAGGGTTCGTATGATGCGGCATGCGATCTCGCCGCGGTTTGCAACCAGTACCTTGGTAAACATTTTCTACTCCTGAGGATCCCAGATGATCATCTCGACCGGTGTGGGATTGTAATCGTTGCAGGGATTGTTCAGCTGTGCACAGTTGGAGACGAGGATCGTCACATCCATTTCCGCCAGCAGATCGACATACTTTCCCGCGCCGGAAATGCCGTCGGCGAACTCCAGACGGCCGTTCCCGTCAAGCAGAACCTTCGTGAAAAAATTCAGATTGCAGGTCTGGTCGCGCTTGCTCATGCCGGGAGTTTCCAGAAACTTCCGGACAAAGGTGTCGCGACAGCTGTGCATATAGCGGGTCCGGTCGGTGTAACGGATCACATTCCCTTCGGCGGAACAGCCGCTGCCGAGCGTATCGTGCTCGCCGCAGGTATCCGCCACCACCCGCAGCATGACGCGGTCGTCGTTGGAGCGGATCTCCGTCCCCAACTCGATCAGCGCCTTGCGCTGCGCGGCCAGAGTGTTGTTCACGTTGTAACGCTCGGCCGGATCGTGGGCGTTGTAGAGGAGCATGTCAACCGACTGATTGCCGCAGAGATCGACAATCCGCAGAATCTGCCCCTTCTTCACGGTGTGCATCCAGCCGGTACCGGCCTTGACGGTCTCCGAATAGACCGCACGGGAGCGGTCTCTCGGAACATCCAGCAGTTTCTCGTTCATGGCAACCTCCCCGTCATTCATCCCAGATGATCATTTTGACCGGAGTCGGATCGTAGCCGTTGCAGGGATTGTTCAGCTGCGGACAGTTGGAAACCAGCACGATGACGTTCATCATGGCCTCCAGTTCGATGTACTTTCCGGGCGAGGAGATGCCGTCGGCGAAATTGAGCCGCCCCTCCGCGTCGAGCGGAACGTACATGAAGAAGTTCAGATTGTTGACCTGGTCGCGCTTGTCCATCCCCGGCGTCGCGAGCAGTTTGGCCAGGAAGGTCTCCCGGCACGCATGCATGTAGCGGGTGTGGAACCCGTACCGGATCATGTTGCTTTCGCAGGAACAGGCGCTGCCGAGGGTGTCATGGTCGCCGCAGGTGTCCGCGACCACCTTGAGCATCACGTTGTCGTCGTTGGAACGCAATTCGGTCCCCAGACCGACGAGAGCGTTTCTCTGCGCCTGAACCGTCTGCTGCACGCTGTAGCGTTCGTAGATGTCGTCGGCGTTGTAGAAAATGGTGTCCACCGCCTGATTGCCGTTGATGTCGACAATCCGCAGGACCTGTCCCTTTTTCACAGTATGCATCCAGCCGGCGCCGGCCTTGACGGTCTCGACGTAAACCGCATCCGCTTCGTTCCGCTTGCTTTCGAGATATTGAGTAACCATGGCATCACCTCACGCAAGATAGAGTTCCGTTGCAATAAAACCGCGTTCGTTTTCCGGGCACCAGGTGAAGCAGGGATCCTCCTTCTTCCCGGGTTCGCAGCGGTACACCGTCGCCTTGATCGGCTTGCGCGGATATTCCGTCGCGGGGCTGAGCGGATGCATACCGGTGTCGAGAATGACCAGCGTGTCGCTCTCCGCGCGGAGATCGACCTAACAGCCCGGGTTGGCATTGTTTTCGACAAAGCTCATGGCGCCGGTGTCATCGACGACGACCTTGGAGAAGAAGTTGATGATCTCCGTGAAGTCCCGCTTGGTCATGCCGTGCTTGCCGAGTTCGACCAGCAGAGAGTCGTAACCGTTGCGATAGAAATCGTTGTGGGCCTCCTGGTACTCCTTTTTGCCGAACTTCTTCTCGATCAGAGCGGCGTGAGCGCAGCCGCAGAGCATGTCGTGCCACCCGCAGGTGTCTTCGGGAACGCTCATGAGGATGCGCCCCATATCCGAATAGATGCAGCAGTTCCGGGTCAGACGGCAGATATGCTGAATCTTCAGCGTGTCGCCGAGGTTGAAGCGCTCCGAAAAGTTGGCCGCATTGTAGAACATGGCGGAGACGTTTCCGCCGCCTTCGATATCGGTCAGGCGTAGCGCCTGGCCGCGACGAATGATGCGGGAGTAGTTCCACCCCCCCGCGATGATGTTTTCCGTGATGATCCGGTCCGTGATGTCGTTGTTCATAATAGCACCTCCTGCTGGCTTTAAAGAAACGTTTTATCGCCGACCATATTGACGATTTTAAATTCACAGTTGTCATCCCGCTGCGTGGCGGGACGGATCAGTTTGTCGATGTGTTCCCGCGTCGCGAGGAACTCCGGTTCGAGCATCATCCGGGAACGGCGGGGCCGCGCCACCGGCACTTCAATGACCTCGTTGATCTCCCCCGGATTCGCTTTCAGCGCCAGAATCCGGTCGGCGAGGTAGACCGCCTCATCCAGATCGTGCGTCACGAAGATGATGGTGATGTCGATGTTCCGCCAGACCTCCAGCAGATAATTCTGCATCTGCGTCCGGGTCTGGGCGTCGAGCGCGCCGAACGGCTCATCCATCAGCAGAACGCGCGGCTGCGGCGCGAGCGCCCGGGCGATCGCCACCCGCTGCTGCATCCCGCCGGAGAGCTGGCCGGGATAGTAGTCGGCATATTTGCTCAGCCCGATGATGTCCAGCCACTGCAGAGCGATGTTCTCCGCGGTATCGCGATCCTTGCCGATCGACTCCAGCCCGAACATGACGTTCCGGCAGACCGAAAGCCAGGGGAAGAGCGTATATTTCTGAAACACCATGCCCCGTTCCGCCCCCGGGTTCACGACCGGCTGGCCGTCCAGCAGGATCTCGCCGCCGGAGACGCTCTCCAGCCCCGCGAGGATGCGGATCAGCGTCGACTTGCCGCATCCGGACGGGCCGATGATCGACAGGAACTCCCGGCTGTGCAGCTGAAAGGAGATATCCTTCAGCACCGTGTGCTCTCCGCCGCTGGAGGTCGGGAACGTCTTGAACACGTGCCGCGCCTCCATGATGACCGGACGGCGGACCAGCCGGTCGAGACGCGCCCGGACCTCCGGGCTCATACGCTTATAATCAAGCGGTGTACTGTCCATTGTCCGACCTCCTTCCATGTTAGGTTTTGTCAAGCCACTTTTGTAACTTTTTTCCAGTTTTTCTTATATTCGAAGCGTAATTCCCCTTACCCATGTAACCATAGGTGTCGTTTTTTGCTAAAATCAAAACTTATTGTATCTCTGTTT